>NZ_PSLQ01000010.1:43880-70115 GCF_040289685.1 Pyrinomonas sp. | reverse complement strand
TACATCAAATGCCGCAGATTTGAACCTGGCATTTTTCGAGAGCCTGCTCACCTAAATCAAAATCGCGCGAATTTGCCGATTCGACTCTCGATGGGCGGCTCTGCTGAAACTGATAAGGACGAAACGCAAGACATCTTTCGTCTTGCTGCACGGACCGAGACGGCGAATGAGAAAAGCGAAATCCAACGCCGAAAAAACGCGCGATGCGCTCTTGGCTCGCTGCTGGCTTCAACGGGCGATCAAAGGTCGCCATTTCTTTTGCGCCCGCAACAACAGTTCGATCAACTCGCGCACGGCACCGTGCCCGCCGGCCGCTTTGGTCACATAATGCGCCGCACGTCGCGCTTCGATGCACGCATCGGCAACGGCGATGGCAAAACCGACGCGCTGCAAAAGCGGCACGTCGGCAAGATCATCGCCGATGAAGGCGACCTCTTCGGCAAGCAGGTCCGTGTCTGCAAGCAACGATTCGAACGTCGCGATCTTGTCGTCAACGTTTTGACGCACGAAATGAATGCCGAGTTCCCGCGCGCGCGCATCGAGCGCCAACGATGCGCGCCCGGAAAGGACGCCGGAAAGCCCCCCGGCGCGATGCCAGAGAACCAGCCCCTGCCCGTCGCGCACGGAGAAAGATTTCATCTCGCGCCCGTCATCGAGCAGGTAGATTCGGCCATCAGTCAGCACACCATCGCAATCCATCAAGAGCAGACGGATGCGCGCTGCGCGCTTGGAATGCGAAGAGGTTGACATGGGCAACGGTGTTCGCGTCTCTATTCGACCATTTGATCGCCCAACCGTGACGCCATCGGATCAGCGTACATCATAACGCGCACTAACGTTCCTCAAAGACAGGGATTTCGACCAGCCGCCAGTCGTTTCCAACTCGTCCGAGCACGAGCACAGCCGAGACGTTCTTCTCTTGACCGAGCGCGCGCACGCTGATCGTCGCTTCGGCGACGAGGCGATCGCCGCTCTGCTTTTCGGTTCGTACGAGCCGCGTCTGCCAGACGTCAGGTTGTGTACCGACGATGCCGCTGGCGAATGTCGCCAGTTCCCCTGGCATGATCAAGGCTTCGATCTCCGCCTTGCGTCCGGTCTTGATCGCACTGTCCAACCGAGCGAAAAAGGCGCGCGCCGATTCGTCCACCGGAGGCGCGCTCTGCGAAGATTCGAGGCGGACTCTCGCTTGACGCGCAGCGATCACGGCAGCGAGCAAACCTTCGCTCTGTATAGCTTCGGTGAACCGCTGCACGGCTTCCGCCGTTTGCCCTCTGCGCGCCGCGATCTCACCTAACCCGTAGCTCGCCCACGAAAGCGTCGCCGGAGTCGGCAGTTTCTCATCCAACACGGCGCGAAACTCGCGCTCGGCTTCGTCCAAGCGGTTTTGCGCTAGCAGCGCGCGCCCCAAGATGATGCGCAATTCTTGCGCGCGCGGTGCGCGCAAAAGGGCTTCGCGCGCGATCTTTTCCGCCGCAGCGTACTCTTGACGGGCGAACAAACGCGTCGCTTCGCTCAGCGCTTCTTCGGGCGTCAGCATGCGCGGCGCGACATCGTTGCTGTAATCAACTTGTGGATAGAGCTTTTCGGGATCGATTTCGACGCGCACGATCTTGGCGCTCGTTTGAAAGCGGGCCTCACCGAAATCGCGCGCCGGGATGGTCGCTTCGGTGGTGACGCGCTCTCCGTTGCCGGTGATCGCTTCGATTGGAACGGCAACATCGATCGGCCCGGTGTTGCGCAAAGCGGCAACCCAAGCGCCGCCTTGTTGATGCGGCAGACCGATGAGCAGATCCATGTCGGTCGGTTGGTCGAATCCGTAATCGAGCAACGCCTTGAGCGGCGCTCCGCCGCGCTCGGCGAAAGCGGCGCGAAGCGAAGCCAACGCCATTCCGTTCTCCGTTTGCAGTTGCGTTCGCAAGATGCCGAGAAAGGCGTCGCGTCCGAGGGCTCGTTCGACCAGCCGCCAGATCATCGCACCCTTGTTAGGAACGGCGATGAAGTGCGTGTCGTAGAGCGGGTTCGATTGCGTGAGCGGGCCATCGCGGCGGGCCAGCGGCGCATAGGCGATGCGTTGGCGCTCGCGTTCGGCATCAGCCGTCTCCTTGCCGAACTCCTTTTCGAGAAAGAGCGTCGCCAGATGGCGCGTCAACCCTTCGCGTACGACGCTCGAACCATCGCCGCGCACCGGCGCTAAGCCGCCGATCCACAACTCAGCGACCATCTCCGCGATGAAGAGCGCCGTTGCCGAATCGGTCTTCGGACGACGAAACGCCGCTGCCTCGAGCAGCAACGTGCCACCATCCTTGAATCCAGCGCCGCGATGGACAGCGACCAGACGCAGCGGCACATCGGGCGCTGGTCCGAGCAACGATTGGAAGAAGGCGCGCGCCGAACTCGCCAGCTTGATCAAGCGTTCAGCGGCGCGACGCTCTTCCGCCGTCGGACCAGCAAGCAACCAAGCGCTGATGCCACGCGCGTCGGCATTCTCTACCGTCTCCCACCGTCCAGCGAGAAAGAACGGTTGCGCGTTGAGATTCTGCTCAAAGAGACTGCCGTTGGCTCGCCCAGAGGAGATGACCCGTTCGCTCGTTCCGCTCACCATCAGACGGAAGGGCGCAACATCAGCGCCGCGCGTCGAATACGGCGTATTGGGAGTCGGGTACCAAAAAGAGAGTGGAAGGAATTGCGCGCCCTCGGGCGAGATAGCCGCCAGCCCGCTGTTCCGTTCCACAGGCAACCGATGCTCGATCGTCACCGTCACCGTTTGGTTGGGTGCCGCCGACGAAGGGAGCGTGATCGTCACTTGTTGAAGTTTCGTGCGCGGCTCTTCGCGCGAACGGAAGGTTGCGTTCGCCCCGTTGACGCTCGCCGTTCGCACTTGCGCCGCAGGGTTCAACCGAACGGTGAAAGTCCGTCCTGTCCCCTGCCCGACGTTGCGTGCGGTGATCGTCGTGCGCACATCGAGCGCGCGCGGCGCGGTGGAGATCGTCGCCGACACGTCGAAGCGCGATACCTGCCATGCTGCGCGCGCTTCTTCTTGCGCTGGCAAACGGACGGCGAGAAGAACGAACACGGCGACCGAGAATGAAAGTCTGGCGATCATTGCGGCTGTTCAGGAGAAACCTTTCGCGCTAGAGGCACACGCCTCTCTGTGCTTTCGATGAGCAGTTCGGCGAAAAGCGTTTCGGACGAAAGCCTTCACGCGCTCGAAGGGCTGCGTCGAACCGCTTCGTGAACGGCGCAGAGCGTTTCAAGCAACGGTTCAAAGCGCTCTAGCGGCAGCATGTTTGGACCATCCGACGGCGCGCGCAACGGGTCGTCATGGACCTCGAGAAAGATCGCATCAATGCCGGCTGCGACGCCAGCGCGTGCCAGCGGTTCGATGAACTCCGCCTGCCCGCCCGTTGCATGGCCCAGTCCGCCGGGTAACTGTAACGAGTGTGTGACATCGAAGACGACCGGCACGCCGAAACGACGCATGATCGGGAACGAACGCATATCGACGACCAAGTTATTGTAACCGAAAGTCACACCACGTTCGGTGAGCAATAGCCGCGCGCAACCGGCGGCGCGCGCTTTGCGCACGATGTTGCGCGCATCGTAGGGCGAGAGGAACTGCCCCTTCTTGACGTTGACGGCACGCCCCGTGCGCGCCGCAGCGACGATCAGATCGGTCTGCCGACACAAGAACGCCGGGATCTGTAAGATGTCAACCGTTTCGGCGACCTCTTCGACCTGACCGGTCTCATGCACGTCGGTCGTCACGGGCGCGCCCGTCTCTTCGCGCACGGCGCGCAAGACCTCCAATCCGACGCGCATTCCCAAGCCGCGAAAGCTCTCGTGCGATGAACGGTTCGCTTTATCGAAAGATGACTTGAAGACGAAATCGAGTCCGACGCGCTGCGCGCGACGTTGCAGTTCGTGCGCCATCATGAGCGCATGCTCGCGCGACTCGATCACGCACGGACCGGCAATCACCGTCAATCGGCCATCGCCGAAGATCACATCGCCCACGCTGAAAGGCAATAGCGGCTCTTCTTGCATCATATCGCCCCCTCAGCTCAACTTTCGTGCGCCGCCATCTGCTCGACGGCAGCCTCGGAGCGCAGACGGTTCTCGTGCGCAGCGCGCACGAAACGGACGAAGATAGGATGCGGGGCGAGCGGTTTCGACTTGTACTCGGGATGAAATTGGCAAGCGAGAAACCACGGGTGCACGCGCTGTGGAAGTTCAACGATCTCGGCAAAACGTCCGTCCTCTGATTCGCCGCTGAAGATGAGACCGCCTTTTTCGAGCACGTCGCGGTAAGCGGGATTGAATTCGTAACGATGACGATGGCGCTCGCTCACGGCGCTCGCCCCGCCATAGATGGCGCTCGCCAGCGTGTCGGGAAGCAAACGGCAATTCCAAGCGCCGAGCCGCATGTTGCCACCCATCTCTTCGACGCCGACCAGTTCGCGCAACTTGAAGATCACCGGATGGGACGTCTCCGCATTGAACTCGGTCGAGTCGGCCTCAGTTAAACCGCAGACGTTGCGCGCGTATTCGATCACCGCCGTCTGCATGCCGAGACAGATGCCGAGATAGGGCGTGCGCGAGCGGCGCGCCCACCCGATGGCGCGAATCATCCCTTGGATGCCGCGCCGACCAAATCCACCTGGCACGAGTATGCCATCGACGTCGCGCAACATCTCGGCGACGTTCTCTTCCGTGATCGCTTCGGACTCGATCCAACGCACGCGCACGCGCACGCGATTGGCGACCCCGCCATGCGTCAGCGCTTCGCGGAGCGATTTGTAGGCATCTTCGAGTTCGACGTACTTGCCGACGACGCCGATGGTCACTTCGTTCGCCGCCTGATCGAGCACGGTGGCAACCAATTCGCGCCAGCGTGCAAGATCCGCTTCGGGACGCGCTTTGTCATCGAGCGCGAGCCGTCGAATGATGAGGTCATCGAGGCCCTGTTCGTGAAAGACGAGCGGCACTTGGTAGATCGTCTCCACGGTCTCGGCGGCGATCACGGCCTCTTCGCGCACGTTGCAGAAGAGACCGATCTTGGCGCGCAGTTCTTTGGGCAACGGATGATCGGAACGGCAAAGAAGAACATCCGGTTGAATGCCGATCTCGCGCAGATCGCGCACCGAGTGTTGCGTCGGTTTGGTCTTGAGTTCGCCCGCTGCGGCAATGTATGGGACGAGCGTCAAATGGACGTAGAGCGTGTTCTCGCGCCCCTCTTCAAGGCCCATCTGACGAATCGCCTCGAGAAAAGGCAAGCTCTCAATATCCCCCACCGTGCCGCCGATCTCCACGATCACGACCTCAGCCCCGCTCTCATCGGCGACGGCGCGCACGGCGCGCTTGATCTCATCGGTGATGTGCGGGATCACTTGAATCGTCTTACCGAGAAACGCGCCGCGCCGCTCCTTTTCGATCACCGAAAGGTAAATCCTACCGGTGGTCCAGTTGTTGGACCGCGTCAGTCGTGCGTTGGTGAACCGTTCGTAGTGCCCGAGATCGAGATCCGTTTCCGCTCCGTCGTCGGTGACGAAGACCTCGCCGTGTTGAAATGGGGACATCGTCCCGGGATCGACGTTGATATAAGGATCGAATTTCATCAGCGCAACGCGCAGCGCGCGCGCTTCGAGCAGACGCCCGATCGACGCCGCAGCTAATCCTTTGCCGAGACTGGAAACTACCCCGCCCGTAACGAAAATGTATTTCGGCATCTCCTCCTCCAGTTCGTTCCGATCTTGCGCACCGCCCTCATGTGGGTGGACCGTCGCTCTGAACGGTTTCGACACAAGCGCGCGATGCATCGTCGGCGGCGACCAACGCCCGCACGCGCACCAGATCATCCGGCGTGTCGACGCCGATGGCCGATGAATCGACCTCAACGACAGCGATCTGCGCGCCCATTTCGAGCGCGCGCAATTGTTCGAGCGCTTCCAGAAGTTCGAGCGGCGACGGCGGTCGGCGCGCAAACTCCAGCAGAAATTCGCGCCGATAAACGTACAGCCCCACGTGTTTGCGAAAGATCGTCAACAGATGCGGTTCGGCCTCCAACGCCGCCACCAGCGAGCCGTGTCGTCGCACGCTATCGCGCGGCAACGGCACGGGCGCGCGCGAAAAATAGAGGGCGCGCCCCCTTTCGTTCACGACGACCTTGACGACGTTCGGATCGAAAAGATCGTCCGCCGTCGCTATCCTCTCGCAACACGTCGCGACTGAAGCCGCTTCGTCTTCGCACAGAGCTTCAACCGTCTGCTCGATCGTCAACGGCGAGATGAGCGGCTCGTCGCCTTGCACGTTGACGATCAAGGCGACATCGTCGAGTTTAGCGGCGACCTCGGCGATCCGGTCGCTACCGCTGCAGTGATCGGCGCGCGTCATGACCGCCTCGAATCCAGCGGCGACCACCGCGTCGCACACACGCACATCGTCTGTCGCCACGATGACGCGCCCGACGTTGCGTGCGCGCGCCGCGCGCGCCGCGACATGCGCGATCATGGGGCGACCAGCGATTTCGAGCAACGGTTTTCCGGGAAGTCGCGTTGAATGATAGCGCGCAGGGATGATGGCGCAAACGCGCGCGCGCGGCGCTTTGAAGCGTTCGCGGTCAACCGAAAGCTCCGTGCGATCCACGGGATTTCACGATAAACCGACGTGCAGTTGCCTGTCAAACCGCAAACGACTGATCTGGTCGCAAGCGATCTCGCCGCGCGGCGAGCCACAGCGCGCAACGACGAGCTTGGGTTGATCCGAATGAAGCTGACGAATACACGGCGAACCACTGAAGAAGCAAAGAGCGAGGCAAATCGTGGAGGCGCGTCGGGCACCGCTTCGCCGCTGGCCGTCGCTCAACGGGCGCGTTTGACAGCCTACGGAGCGCGCGTCTAACATGCCATCTTGGAGTTCAGCGCGTTCTTCAAGCGCGTTCTTCAAGTCGCGCAACTGAATCGAAGGGGGATGAATGCCGCTCGGCATAACTGAACAGATCATCGATCTTGTCGGTCGAACGCCGCTTCTACATCTCGCACGCTTCGCCAAACCGCCGCTCGCTTCGATTTACGCCAAACTCGAGTACTTCAACCCCGGAGGATCGGTCAAGGATCGCGCCGCGCTCGGCATGATCTTGGACGCCGAAGAGCGCGGCATGCTCCGACCGGGCGCGACCATCATCGAACCGACTGCCGGCAACACTGGGATCGGGTTGGCGCTCATCGGCGTGGCGCGCGGTTATCGCGTCATCCTGTGCGTCCCGGAAGGTTATTCCCGCGAAAAGATGAAAGTGATGGAAGCTTTGGGCGGTGAAATCGAATACGTCTCCAAAGAAGCGGGCATGAAGGGGGCCATCGACCGCGCGCAAGAACTAGCACGCCGAATTCCCAACAGCTTCATTCCGCAACAGTTCGCCAACCCGGCCAATCCCTCTTTCCACGAACGGACCACCGCACAGGAGATCATCGAACAAATGAGCGGGCGCATAGATGCTGTCGTGCTCGGCGCCGGCACGGCGGGCACTTTCACCGGCGTCGCGCGCGCCGTTAAAAGGATCAACGCGCGCGCCCTGTGCGTTTTGGTCGAACCGCAGGGCTCCATTTTCGGCGGCGGTCAGCCCGGAGACCACAAGGTCGAAGGCATCGGGCAATCACAGTTCATCCCGCCCGTGCTTGACTGGAAGGTAGTCGATGAGGTCATCATGATCACGGACGAAGAGGCTTTTGCGACGGTGCGCATGTTGGCGGCGACCGAAGGCGTCTTGTGCGGCGGGTCAAGCGGCGCAGCCGCCGCCGCGGCACGACGCATCGCCGAACGACTGGGCGAAGGCAAACGCGTCGTGACGCTCTTTCCCGATGGAGCTGAACGTTACATGAGCCAAGGCATCTTCGATTAAAAGATCAAAATTCGCCGCTGAGCAGAATCTCGTGGGCGCGACTGACAGCCACAACCGAGCTTCTGCTCGCAGGCTTTCATCAACGGGGCTTTCGCATCATGGGATTTTCGACCACAGCCATTCACGCAGGAAACGAACCGGACCCGACGACGGGAGCGGTGACCGTGCCCATCTATCAGACTTCCACCTTCGCGCAGGAAGGGCTGGGCAAACACAAAGGTTACGAATACGCGCGCACCAAGAATCCAACGCGCGCGGCGCTTGAAAAGAACATCGCGGCGCTCGAAGGCGGGCGCTTCGGCTTCGCTTTCGCTTCCGGCATGGCGGCGATTGACGCCGTGCTCCGGCTGGTCCACAGCGGCGCGCACGTCATCGTTTCGGACAACACCTATGGCGGAACCTTTCGCCTCTTCACGCGCGTTTTGGCCAATTACGGCCTCGTTTTCAGCTTCGTCGACACGACCGATCCGCTCAATGTCGAACGCGCCGTGCGCGATGAGACGCGCATGATCTTTATCGAAACGCCGACCAATCCGGTGATGGCCGTCACAGATCTGCGCGCCGTCTCCGACATCGCGCACGCTGCGGGCGCCATCGTCGTGTGCGATAACACGTTCATGTCACCCTACTTGCAACGCCCGCTCGACTTCGGCGTTGATATCGTCGTCCATTCGACGACCAAATATTTGAACGGGCATTCGGATGGGGTGGGCGGCGTCGTTGTTCTCAACGATGACGAACGAGCCGAGCGCCTCGGCTTCATTCAAAACAGCGTCGGCGCGATCCTTTCGCCCTTCGACTCATGGCTGGTACTGCGCGGGACCAAAACGCTCGCGCTCCGCATGGCGCAGCACGATCGCGCTGGGCGCGCCGTAGCCGCCTTCTTGGACGAACATCCGAAAGTGCAGCGAGTCTATTACACGGGGCTGGCGTCGCATCCGCAACACGAACTGGCTCGAAGACAGCAGCGCGGATTCGGCGGCATGGTCTCGTTCGACGTCGGATCGCTCGAACGCGCGCGCCTCGTGCTCGAGTCGGTCCGTTTGTGCACGTTGGCCGAAAGTCTCGGCGGAGTCGAAACGTTGATCTCGCATCCGGCGACCATGACGCACGCCTCGGTCGCGCCGGAAGCGCGCGCACGTCTCGGCATCACGGATGGACTGGTGCGCATCTCGGTCGGCTTGGAAGATGTCGAGGACATCATCGCCGATCTCGACCAAGCCCTGTCGCGCCTCGCTTGAGCGTAAGTAAGGGATAACCGGCGACGCGCGTAAACGACGCGCTCTGCGCCGACGCTTCTTTGCCCCTTTAGCTGGCGACGCACGTCGCGATGACGACGCGCAATTTGAATCGCGCTTTTCAAACGGTCTTCGCATGATCGCAACGGTAGGCGCTAAAACCGATACGGGACGCGTTCGACGTGACAACGAGGACAACTACCTCATCCTCGACGTCGCAACGGGTCGCGCATGGACAGCCAAGCAAGAAGAGCGACAGCCGTTCCGCTTCGAGATCGGCGCGCGCGGTTTGGTCGTCGCCGTAGCCGATGGCATGGGCGGCGCGCTGGCGGGCGATGTCGCTAGCCGCATGGCCGTCGAGACGGTGCGCGAGATGATCGCGCCCCTGCGCGACGCGCCCGGCATCTGTGCTGCGCAAAAATCGCTCACCGAATGCTTGCGCGAAGCGGTCATCTACACCAATCTCGTCATCCACCACCGCAGCCTAGATGATCCGCGCTGCAACGGAATGGGAGCGACTTTCACGGGCGCAGCGATTGAAAGCGGCGGGCAGCTCGGACTGGTCCAAATCGGCGACAGTCGCGCCTATTTGCTCCGCGAGAAACGGATCAAGTTGCTCACGCGCGACCAGTCGCTCGTCCAGAACCTGATCGACACCGGACAGATCTCGGAGGAAGAGGCGCGCACGCACATCTTTCGCAACGTCATCCTCCAAGCGCTCGGCGCGCAAAGCGAAATCTGGCCGGTGACGAGCCGCGTCGCGCTGTGCAGCGATGATCTGCTGTTGCTTTGCAGCGACGGTTTGTCGAATAAATTGGAGGCCGAAGAGATGCGCGATCTTCTGCTCGAAAATCGGGACGACTTGCGCGCGGCGTGCGAAAAGCTCGTCGCTTGCGCCAACGAGCGCGGCGGCGAGGATAACATTACGGTGGTCGCCGTCCATCTCACCGGCGACGATCTTCCCGCGGCTGATTCGACCGAGATCGCCATTGAAACGTTGCCGATCGTGGACGCGCCGGACGAGACGACGGAAGCGCCATCAACCGATCATCGAGACGGCTCAGCGTAGGTGACCAAGGCTTGGCCGCTCAATCCCTTTTGCCTTCGGTGAGTTCGGCCCGTCGCCATTCGGGCAGCGCATCGAGACGGCGAACGTAGATCGAAGCTCCTTGCACACGCTCAACGATCACTCTCTCGCCAGCTTGCAAAGGCGCTTCGCCTTCCGCTGGATAAGCCGTCCAGACCGAACCGTAGACCTTCACGGCGCCTTCGTTGAGCGCGCCGTGACTAGCGGCCACCACCGTGCCGACCTTGCCGGGCAGAGCATCGACTCCGGTCTTGATCCCGGAACCCTCACCTTCGCGGACGAAATAGCGAGCGAAGATCGTGCGCGAAGCCGCCGTCAACGCTGCCGAGACCAAGAGAAAGGTGATGAACTGCGCGACGTAGCCGAAACCTATGATGCTCGTGAAAGCCGCCGCCAACGCGCCGATGCCGAACCAAAGGAGGACGAAACCGGGGGTGAAGATCTCGGCGATGATCAGGATCAAACCGAGCACCGTCCACAATATCCACGCTAGATCGTTCATCGCTCTTCTCGTCTGCTCCGAATTTCAGTTGCACGATCGACTAGCTTGAAATCGAGCTTCAGCGTTGGCTGTTGATCCGCGCCGATCGGTTCACGATGCGGCGCGACGTCGAACTCTTTCGCCCGTTCCCTCGGACCTTTCAACCGCCGTTGCAGCCACCAACCACCGCCATTTGCCGAGCGGTCAGGCAAAAGCGAATAGCGCCCGCAGCGAAGAGCATCCGGCTCGCGCCGTATCCAAAACGACGACGTAGATCAAAACGGTCGCCAAAAGCCCAAACGCCGCGCTCAGCGCGCTCATCGAGAGCACGACCTTCATCCTTTGCCGCGGCGAAGGCGAGCCGAAAGCGCTTGGCAACCACCACCCACAGCGCGTGCAGTGGGCGTCCGCTAGTTGATCGCTCGCACTGCAATGCGGACAGAACATCCTTTCACTACCTGCGGCCCGTTTCCGTCGAACAGAACGCCGGGACGGATGCCGTCGCGCCAAAGGCATCAACCTCTGAACAAGTTCTTCGCGACAAACCAGACGTTGGCTGGGCGCTCCGCCAGACGGCGCATGAAGTATGGGTACCAATGTTTGCCGTAAGGCACATAGACGCGCACGTTGTAACCTTCGCGCGCAAGCTTCTCTTGCAAGTCGCGCCGGACGCCGTAGAGCATCTGGAATTCGAACGCTTCTTTGCCGATGCCTTGTCGCTGCGCATAGTCGATGGTTGCGGCGATGATCTTCTCGTCGTGCGTCGCGATGCCGTGATAGACGCCGCTCGATAAGAGCATCTGCATCAAACGGATGAAGTTCCGATCCACCTCGCGTTTATCGGGAAACGCCACTTCGGGCGGTTCGTTGTACGCCCCTTTGCAGAGTCGAATGCGCGCAGGTAACTTCAGCAGGTCGAGAAGATCAGCGTACGTCCGACGCAGGTAAGCTTGCAGGACGATGCCAACGTCGTTCAACCCGAACTCCGCGCGCAGACGTTTGAAGATATCGAGTGTGATCTGCGTGACGTCGGACGATTCCATATCGATGCGAACGAAGTTGCCGCGTCGGGCCGCTTCGGCGACCACCGCGCGCGCGTTGCGGTAGGCGAGTTCGGGGTCGATCTTCAAACCGAACTGCGTCAGCTTGATCGAGACGTTGGAGCGGATGCCCGTCTCGTCTATGCGCGCCAGTATGCGCAAGTACTCGCGCACTTCCGCTTCCGCTTCCGCCGGATCGGTCACCGATTCGTTCAAGTGGTCGAACGAGGCCATGCAGCCGCGCGCGTTCAGCTCGCGTATTACGGCGATGGCCTCTTCCATGTCCTCGCCCGCGACGAACCTCTCGGTGAGCTTCTTGAAGGGGCGAAAACGCGTGACGAAATCCCGGACGCCCTCTTGGCGCGACAAATACAGAAGTGCATTTCTCGTGACCATCGCGATCTCTTTCGGAGCGGTTCAAAATCTCCAAGCTGTGGTATGCTTGACGCTGTTTTTCGCGTCTCGACCGAAAGCGGCGGACGCCGAACGCTCGTTCTTCGGTTCGACCCATGCGCTGGAAGCTGATCGTCGTCGCATCTTCGCTCGCCACCGTTGCGGGCGTCGGCTTAAGCCTCGCGCTTTCTTTTGGACTCATGCGTTACGGCTTGTCATTAGGCGAAGAGGCCGCTTACGCTTCCCTCTTTCTTTTCCCACTGCTGGCGATGTTCTCGGCAGCAGTCTTCGTCTACCGCCACACGGCGCGTCGGCGTGGGTGGCAAGCGGCGTTGACCGCCTTGCTCGTCACGCTCATGGCCGTCGCGTTGACGTTCGCGTTTCGTCTGCTTCGCTGACGGCCCCGACACCGAGCATAAGAGAGACAGCCTGCAATCGGCAAGGACGCACGCCGCAACTGGTCTCGCCCGCTCTTCAGGTTCGGAGCAATCCGCGTTCAACTTCGATCAAGCTTCGATGATCAGGCAGCCCGTCACACCAGCGAAAGAGACTTGCGCTTTAACGGCCCAACCCCAACTCGCGCTCCACGGGGCGCAAAGCGCTGATGACAAAAGCGATGTGCTCGTCGAGGGCGACGCCCAATTCAGCCGCGCCTTGGTGAATATCCTCGCGGTTGACGTTGCGCGCGAACGCTTTGTCTTTGAGCTTCTTCCGCACCGAAGAGACTTCCATGTCGGCAAAGCTGCGCGACGGCCGGACCAGCGCGCACGCGACCAAGAACCCACAAAGCTCATCGCAAGCGAAAAGCGCGCGCGCCATGGGCGTATCGCGCGTTACGCCCGTGTAGGAAGCATGGCCGAGCACGGCGCGCACGAAATCTTCCGAATAGCCGCGTGCGCGCAAGATCTCCGCGCCGCGGTACGGATGCTGGTCCGGCGTCGGATGCAGCTCGTAATCGAGATCGTGAAGCAGTCCGAGCGCCCCCCATTCTTCCGGATCGGCTTCGGGGCCGCCGTACCTAGCGGCGCAAGCACGCATGGCCGCTTCGACTGCCAGCGCATGACGACGTAGCGCCTCGCTCTTGGTGTACTCGCACAAAAGCTCCCAAGCCGCTTGTCGGTCGTATCTTTTGGCTTCCATGGGACCGAATATACAGAACCGAAGGGGCGGGATGAAAGCCCAGAACTCGGACTAACAGCCCAAACCGAACTGGCCTTCGCTTCCATCATCCCAACATGGCTGTCGTCCCCAGAGATCGTACTAAACCGAACTGCTTGCCGCTGGCGTTTTCGCTCCGTTAAAATAGAAGCGAAGAGTCGGTCCGAGCAAAAGGCATGAAGACGCTCCTATTGGTCGCACTGGCCGCTTACATCGTGGCCGCCATCCACGCAGTCTTGGGTTTTATCAACCGACGGCGTGCGCTTGAGCGCGTCGCTCATGCGTCGCTCGCCGCAGGCTTCAGCGTTCACACCGCGGCGCTCGCCGTGGATTGGTTTCGCGACCGCGTCTACCCGCTCTTTCATCGAAGCGAAACGCTCTCCTTTCTCGGCTGGGCGCTCGTGCTCTTTTACGTCTTCGTCTTCCGGCGCTATCGCACGCACGCGCTCGGCAGCTTCATGTTGCCTCTTGTCGCGTTGCTCGTCCTTGCAGCCAGCCTTATGCAAGCCGATGGACGCGCGATGCCACAGCTTCTTGCGACGGGCGAGGCGGCTTGGCTCTTTCCGATCCATACGACGTCGCTCTTTTTGGCCTATGCCGCCTTCTTCGTCGTCTTCATCGCCAGCGTCATGTACTTGCTTCAAGAGCGCGAATTGAAACTGAAGCATTTCGGCATGATCTTTCACCGTTTGCCGTCGCTGGCGACCGTTGATGAGATCAGCGCTGTGGCGACGAGCATTGGCTTTACCTGCTTAACTCTCGGAATCATCGCTGGCATGAGTTGGTCCTTTGCCCGCGACGGACGCGCATGGCGCAACGATCCTAAAGAGGTTTTGACGGCGCTGACCTGGCTCCTTTATTTGCTGCTGCTCAGCCAACGATACGTTGCCGGTTGGCGTGGACGCCGCGCGGCATGGATCGGTTTGGCCGGATTCACTCTCGTGCTCTGTACTTTCTTCGGCGCGCGCTTGATGGGCGGGTATCACGTCTTCGGGTGATCCCGCTCGGCAAAGCGCAACGGGGGGAGGAGGTCGTACTTCTATGTCGATCGTGCTCGTCGGACTCAACCATCGCACTGCGCCCGTGGAGATGCGCGAGCGGCTCGCTTTCTCCGAAGAGGCGTGCGCCCAATCTCTGCGCCGGTTGGTCGATGGGGAAACGATCCGCGAGGGGTTGATCTTTTCGACATGCAACCGCGTCGAGGTGCTCGCGACGACCGAGCGATTGACCCTCTCAGATACCGCATCGCACATCAGCGATTTCTTGAGTCAAACGCGCAGCGTGCCGCTCGATCTACTTCGCCCGCACCTTTACGTCCATGCCGACGAACAAGCGGTGCGACACGTCTTTCGCGTCGCCTGTTCGCTCGATTCAATGGTCGTCGGCGAGCCGCAAATCCTCGGTCAAGTCCGTCGCGCTTATGCGCTCGCCGTCGAGGTCGGCACCGCCGGGCGCGTACTTCACCGGTTGCTTCATCACGCCTTTCACACGGCCAAACGCGTGCGGACCGAAACGGGCATCGGCGCGGCGGCCATCTCGATCAGCTACACGGCGGTTGAACTCGGGCGCAAAATCTTCGGCGCGCTTGAAGATCGCGCCGTGCTTCTCATCGGCGCGGGCGAGATGGCCGAACTCGCGCTTCGCCATCTGGTCAAAGCCGGGGCGTCGCGCATTCTGGTCGCCAATCGGACCGCGCAGAAAGCGCGACAACTCGCCGCGCAGTTCGGCGGCGAAGCGGTCGCTTACGAACTGTTGGCTGAAGCGCTGGCTCAAGCCGATGTGATCATCTGTTCGACGGGCGCTGAACGCTACGTCATCACGCCGGAGATGGCGCGTCACGCTAAGACTCTGCGGCGCAATCAACCGATCTTCATCATCGATATCAGCGTGCCACGCAACGTCGATCCGCAAGTCGGCGAACTGGATGATGTTTTCCTCTTCGACATAGACGATCTGGAAGCGGTGATCGAATCGAACATCCGCGAGCGCGAACGCGAAGCGCAACGGGCTGAGTTGATCGTCGATGCCGAAGTGATGCGTTTTCAACAGCGGCTGCGCGACTTGGATCTCGGTCCGACCGTTGGCGCGCTCAAACAGAAGTTGATCGAGATGGCGCGCGAAGAGTACCAAAAGCGACGTTCGCGTTTGGGCCAGTTGACGCCGGAGCAAGAGCGGGCAGTGGAAGCGCTGTTGATGGCGACGGTCAACAAGATCTCGCATCCGATCATCCACCGCTTGAGGCGCTCATACGAAACAGGTGATCTCGCCAACGTGCAAGCGTGGCGCGACATCTTCGGTTTGGAAGATGAACCGGGATTGAGCAAAGAGTCAGACGAATGATCGGCGATCAGGCCCGATCCGCCATTGCCGATGCGTTCGGCGAATTCGCGACCGATCCGTCGTCGGCGGCCAAACGCACTGCCCTTCGATCAAGCTTGAGACCGAAGAGAGCGTAAGCTCTTCGACGACACTGCGAACCACCCGACCGACCTTTCACGAGAAGAGGTGACGGCAAAAGAGCAGCTCAAATTAGGTTCGCGCGGTTCGCCGTTGGCTCTGCGGCAAGCCGAATTGGTGCGCGCGCGTCTTCGCGCTCTTTACCCGCACCTTGCGTTTGAAGTCGTGCCGATCCGCACCACCGGAGACGTCGTTCACAGCGCACCGCTTTCGGCCATCGGCGGTCGCGGCGTCTTCACCAAAGAGATCGAAGAAGCGCTTCTTCGAGGGCGCATAGACCTTGCCGTCCACTCGCTCAAGGATCTGCCGACGACGTGCCCGCACGGCCTCGTTATCGCTGCCACGCCGGAACGCGAAGAAGCGCGCGACGCGCTCGTGCTCCCAGCCAACGCTCCCGCCGTCACGCTCAAGACGCTCGCTCGGAACGCCGTCATCGGCACGTCGAGTCCGCGACGCGCAGCGCAGTTGAGGAGCGTGCGGCCCGATCTGCGCTTGCGCGAGTTACGCGGCAACGTCGATACACGCCTGCGCAAGTTGGACCAAGGATCGTATGATGCCATCATCTTAGCGGCGGCGGGCTTGCGCCGTTTGGGGCTTGCGCAACGCATCAGCGCGTTGCTCGAAACGTCCGAGATCTTGCCGGCTGTCGGCCAAGGCGCTTTGGCCATCGAGGCGCGCGAAGATGACGCTGATCTCATCGCGCTGCTCGCATCGCTCGACCACGGGCCGACGCGCCGCGCGACTGCTGCCGAAAGAGCTTTTCTGCGCGCGCTCGGCGGCGGATGCCAATTGCCCATCGCCGCTCACGCGCAGTGCGATGGGAGACGCCTGCGCATCGAAGGGTTGATCGCTTCGCTGGATGGCACACGCATCGTGCGCGAACGTCTCGACGTCGAAGACGCCGATCCAGAAGAGGTGGGCGCGCAGCTCGCTGATCTAATCCTTCGGGCAGGCGGAAGCGAACTGTTGCGGATTTAACTGCGGGGCAACGCGGGCTTTGGGGCGCGAGTTTCGCTGTGGTTCGACGAAACTTCTGCCGTCAGCAAACGAAAGTCGGTCGGCATCGCAGCGGATGAGCTCTTGTTCGGCGACCGTCATCCGTCATGGTCGCTCGGAGCGCGAAAGCCCATAACATGGCAACGGGCGAACGAAGTTTGCGTCGGTTTTCAATGCAAAACATGAAACGGAACGAGGGTCTTCGGACTGGTAAAGTCAACGAGGCGGCTCCGAACGAGGGTGCGCGCCCCTTGGAAGGGCGCACCATCCTCGTTACGCGGGCCGAAACGCAAGCGCGAGAGTTCGTCGCTGAACTCGAACGCCGCGGCGCGCGCGTCATTCATTGCCCAGTGATCGAAATCGTGCCGCCGGAAAGTTACGACCTACTCGACGAAGCGATCGAGAACCTTTACGGTTACGATTGGCTCATCTTCACGAGCGCAAACGGCGTCCGAAGTTTCCTCCAGCGCTTGACAGCGTTAGGACACGAGACGAGCGCACTGGAGGAAGTGCGCATCTGTGCGATCGGCAAAGCGACGGCCAAAAGCTTGATCGAACACCGATTGCATGTCGATCTCGTGCCTGAAAAGTTCACTGCCGAAGGCGTCTTCGCCGCGCTCGAAGCCTACGTCGGCGGACGCGATCGCCTGCGCGGGCTCGTCTTCCTCATTCCGCGCGCGGCTGTGGCGCGAGATTATCTGCCGAAAGCGCTCGAAGAGGCAGGCGCGCGCGTCGATGTCGTTCCCGCTTACCGCACCGTGCGACCGCAGACGACGGATCGAGCGCGCATTGAAGCCTTGCTCATCGGCGGCTCGGTCGATTGCGTGACTTTCACCAGTTCCTCCACCGTCGCCAATTTCGCTCAATTATTCGATACAAACGATCTCGGTCCGCTGCTGACGGGCGTCGCCATCGCTTGCATCGGCGAGATCACGGCGCGCACAGCAGCGGAATACGGCTTGCAAACGCATATTCAACCGACTGAGTACACGACCGCGGCGCTCGCTCAAGCCATTGCCGACTATTTCGCCCGACAACCGTAACCAGCTTCGCTCGAATAACGCGATCCGCGAAACAAATGGCGCGCCCGTCCAATCGCCCAGTTACTGGCCGAAAGCTTTTCGGATGTCGCTACCGAAACGGCTCCGTCCCGCAGGAGGCGCGGACGGCTTACGCCTTGTGTTAAACTTGAAGCAATCATGAGCAAGGGACGCATCCTGATCGCTGACGGAGACTTGGATTTCGTCGCCGACTTGTGCGACCATCTCGCTTCGTGGGGCTACGAAGCGGTCGCTGAAAGAGACGGTTTGGCAGCGCTGCGTCGCCTCGCCGAAGTTCATCCTCTGGTTGTCATCGCGGACCTTTCCACCCCCCGACTGGATGGTTTTGCTTTGCTGCGACAGATTCGCGCGCATCACCCCGACATCGTCGTTATCGTCTTGACCGAACATGGTTCAGTCGAGTCCGCAATGCGCGCTTTGCAAGAGGAAGACGTTTACAACTATTTCGAAAAGCCGGTTGATATGCGCAAGCTCCGGTTGGTGATCGATCGGGCGGTGGAATACGGACAAGCGCGCCGCGAGAACGAGGCGTTGCGCCGACAACTTCAAGATCGCGGCGCGTTCGGCGAATTGGTCGGCGCCTCTGAAGCGATGCGCCAGATCTACGCGCTGATCGAACAGGTCGCACCCTCATCCGCCTCGGTTCTGATCACGGGCGAATCAGGCACAGGCAAAGAGATGGTGGCGCGGACCATTCACGCGCTCAGCCCGCGGCGCGAAGCGCCCTTCATCGCCATCAACTGTTCGGCCATTCCCGAAACCTTGATGGAATCGGAACTGTTCGGTCACGAACGCGGCGCTTTTACAGGCGCGGTGGCGCGTCGTCAGGGCTGCTTCGAACTAGCCAATTCCGGCACGCTCCTTCTGGACGAAGTGGCCGAAATGCCACCGCTGTTACAGGTCAAACTGCTGCGCGTGCTCGAAGAGCGCAAGGTGCGTCGGCTCGGCGGTTCGCAAGAGATCCCGGTTGATGTCCGCGTGCTGGCAGCAACCAACAAGGACCCTTTGGAAGCCGTGCGCGCCGGAACGCTCCGCGAAGACCTGCTCTACAGGCTGAACGTCATCACCATCGCGCTCCCACCCTTGCGCGAGCGCAAAGAGGACATTCCGCTGCTCGCACAACATCTCATCGCGCAGCTTGCTGCTAAACACAACCGCCCGGCTCGCCTTCTTAGCCAAGCGGCGCTCGAAGCGTTGCAGGCTTATAATTGGCCCGGCAATGTGCGCGAGCTGCGCAACGCCATCGAACGCGCGGTGATTATCTGCTCAAGCGAGCAGATCGAACGCCATCACATCGCCCCTTACCCAGTGGACCAGCGCGCGCGCCCTCGCGACGAAGATACGATCACGCTGCCCATCGGCACTCCCCTCGAAGAGGTCGAAAGGCAAATGATCCTCCGCACTTTGCAAAAGTGCGAGGGGAACCGCAAACGCGCCGCCGAGTTGCTCCAAATCAGCTTGAAGACCTTGCACAACAAGCTGCGGCTCTACCGCGAACGCGGGCTCATTCCCGAAGGCAATCGTTTGCGTCAAATGGATCCAGCGCGGCGTAATCTGAAGACATCTTGAAAAACAAGACCTCCAGACAGCGCCGCCCGCTAACATAGCGAAGCGACCGCCTCTCGCTAAACCACCGCCCCATCGATCAACAGCGCCCTCGCCGAACGATTGATCCGCCGCGGCGCAAGACGAGTTTAAAGCCATTCCATCTGCGGGAAGATCATCGTAGGAACACCGCTCGCGTCATCCAAAGTTCATACTTTCCCCCTTGCTTTGCGAGCCTTCTCGATGCTACACAATGCGCCGATGTCCTCCGTGCTCTTGATTTTCATCGACGGGCTCGGCATCGGCGCGCGCTCTCCACAGAACCCGCTCTATTTGCTTGGCGAAAGGGCCGCGCCGCTCGCCGTTTTTGCCGATCAAACGACGAAAGAAGTGTGGAACGGCGGGCGCATGGCGCGCACCGACGCGCGGCTCGGAGTCGAAGGGCGCCCCCAAAGCGCCTCCGGTCAGACGACGATTCTCACCGGCATCAACGCACCGCTTTTGCGCGGACAACACAAGCAAGGCTTTCCCGATCAACCGCTGCGCGCGCTGTTGCACGAATATTCGATCTTCGTTCGCCTACAACAAAGAGGCATCGGCCCCAACACGTTCGCCAACGCTTATACGCACCGTTTCTTTCAGGAACGTCCGCGCTGGGTATCGGCGACCACGGTTGCCGTGGAAGCCGCTGGTCTGCCGTTTCGCACATTGGAGGAGCTGCGCGCAGGTCGCGCCCTGTTTCATGATTTCACCAACGCTGAATTGATCGCCCGCGGAGAGGGGGTTGAGATCCGTTCGGCAGAGGAGGCTGCAGAGATATTGGCGCGCCTTGCCGCCCAACACCGTTTCACGCTCTACGAATATTTTCTGACGGACCGCATCGGGCACGCACAGGACATGGATACAGCCCAGCGCACGCTGGAGCAGCTTGCGCGCTTCGTGCGTCGGACCATTGCCGCCGTCGACCTCGGTCGCACGACGATCATCGTCACCAGCGACCATGGCAACATAGAGGATCTGAGCACACACAACCACACCCTCAACGACGTGCCGACACTAGCTTGGGGTGCTGGATGCGAACTCGTGGCTGAGCGCGTGCGTTCGCTCGTCGATATCGTGCCGGTCGTTTTGGAACTGCTCGTCGCGCGCTAGCTCCACAGCATGTCGCCAAAGAACATGACCAAACCGAACGGATCGCTGTGAACGATTTCCGAAGTCCACAAGGAGACGAATGAAGATCGTCGCACGAGTCTTCTTCGAAGGCGTGCGCGCGCGCACAACGGCTATGCGCTATTCGACCTATGCGCTCGCGCTCCTGACGTTGGTTAACTTCCTCAACTACATCGACCGACAGGTTCTGCCAGCAGTCGCCCCATTGATGTTGCGCGACCCGAAGCTCGGTCTGAGCGATACGGAACTCGGATATATTGAAGCTTCTCTTCTGCTCTCCTTCACCTTCTTCGCACCGTTGTTCGGTCTGCTCGGCGACCGTCTTCCGAGAGCGCGCCTGATGGCCGTGGCCGCAGTTATCTGGAGCATCGCCACAGCGTTGACCGGCGTCGCCACCGAGTTCGTAACCGACGGGCATCGGACGTTGTCGCTTCTTGGTCCCGAAGTCACGCTTTCGACGGCGGCTTTCGTGCTCTGCTCGGTGCGCGCGCTGGTCGGCATAGGCGAATCAGCTTACTCGACGATTACGCCGAGTTTGATCGCCGATTATTTTCCGCCTCAACAGAGGGCAACGGCGCTCGGCATCTTTCAAGCGGCGATTCCCGTCGGTTTCGCGCTGGGGTTCGTCATCGGCGGCGTGCTAGCCCACTTCTTCGGCTGGCGCACGGCCTTCATGCTCGTCGGTCTCCCTGGCCTCGCCACCGCCGCCTTCGTTTGGCTATTGCGCGAACCGCCGCGTGGCGCGATGGATCGCAGAAGCGAACGCCGGACGAAGCCCGGCCCCTGGTGGGTCACGACGCGCCGCATCCTGTGCACGCGCGATTGGTTCATTTCGACGGCAGGTTACACGGCGCTCACGGCAGCGCTCGGCGCGTTCGCCACGTGGGCAACCGTTCTGCTGGCGCGCGACAAGGGGATGTCGGAAACGGGAGCGGCTATCACGCTCGGCATCATCGCGTTGCTCGGCGGCGCCATCGGCACGTTCGGCGGCGGATGGGTATCAGACCGGATTGCAAGACGAAGACGCGATGCTTATTTCGGCGTCTGCGCGGCGAGCACGCTGCTGGCCATTTTGCCGACGCTTGCCGCGCTCATCGCCGATGAGCCGGCAATCTACCTGCCAGCAACATTCACCGCCGTCATCTTGCTCTTTATCAGCAACGCGCCGTTTCACGCCATCCTGCTGCAAAGTGTCGCCGCGACGGAGAGGGCCACAGCAGTTGCGCTCAACATCGTCATCATACACGCTTTCGGCGATGCCATTTCACGTGCCGCCGTCGGCGTCATCTCCGATGCGATCAGAGACGGGCGGTTGCCGCTGTTCGCCGCAGCGGGCGCGGCGCTGGGCATTGATCCGACGCGGCAACACTTGTCGGTAGCCCTGCTGATCACACCGCTTCTTCTCGCTGCCTCGGCGTTTTTCTTCTTCTGCGGCGCTCGCTGGACCGGCAACCTAGCGCGAGAGACGTGATCGAACCGTAACCCAACGGCCTTTCGCTCAGCGAGGGCCGATTTCATCTCGAACTTGCTTCGCGACTCGCCAGGAGATGCAATTCAGTTCGCGCCACGCGCGGGTCTCAACTGAAGAGCACGCATGGCGGAAAGCGCTATCGCGACCTTTCCACAACCGAGAGGCAAGCGAAAAGATTCGAAACGAGGGCGGCGTCGCCTTTCCGAAGGGCCTTTTGGCGATCCGACCTAAATTCCCCTTTATTGAAAAACTCCGAGACAAGATCATCGCATCGCCTCAGTCGGCGCGCCATGAGTTGTTTCGACGAGCGCGTCATCCCTGCCGTTGCCGCATGCAAGCATCAGAACAATAAACGACCGAAGGATGGCGCGAGACGAGCGCGCGCGAGGCTGGGATCAGCACGCCGCAAGACGCGCAACGAACCAAGCTTTCGCTCCTCGACGGCGGCGCGCGTCGGGTTTCGGTCGTCCGTTTGACCTCGCTCGCGAAGCGCCAGGCTTCGCGCAGAAACAGAAAGTACGGACGCAACTTCCAAGCGAGGAAGAGCGACAGTGCCGCGATTAGACTTGCAACGATGACGAATTTCATCCGATTTCACTCATCGAGTGCGCGTGTCGTTCGCCGAATCCAGCGACGCGGTCGCACGTCTTTCAGCGGACCGGTTGCGTCGCACCTCCCAAAGGGCGCGTAAATCCGGCAACGCTGGATTCAAACGGTTGGCGCGCTCGAGTTCCGTCAAATACTTTTGCGCTCGCTCGAAATCTTCTGCCGCGATGAGCGCGACGATCATTCCCTGCAGCGCCGATTCCTGCGTTGGCGCCGCTTCCAGAGCGCTTCTGAAGGCTCGCTCGGCCTCTGCGATCTTAGGCGGACGTTCGAAATAAAAGGTCCAGCCGACGCGCGCGATGAGTTCCGCATCGTTCGGCTTGCGCGCAAGGACTCGTTGGTAAAGCGACCGCGCTTCGGCAAGCTGCGCCCGGTCGTACAACCGACCGCTATCGAAAAGCGCGTTGGCGAGGGCGAGCAGATCATCCGTCTGATCTGCGCCGATGTCGTGCGCGCGACGCAGAAGGCGAATGGCCGCAGCGAGCGCTTCGGGCGAATTGGCCTCGACAGAGTAAAGGTGCAGCGCGCGGCCGAGCGACCGCTGCAACTCGACGTTGTCCGGCTCGGCATCGGCGCGCGCTACCGCCCGCTCGATCTCTTCGCGCGAGAGCAAGCCTGCATCGCGCGTCGCTGGCCCAACAGGCTGATCAGGCACAGGGCGTGGTCGGACGCCGAGCGAGTTCGCCAGCGCGAACCCGATCAGGAACCCGACGCACAAGCCGGCCAGCGCGAATAGAAGATTTTTCCCTTTCACCGCTCTCATGAGGAATTTTAACAGACCGCTAAAGAAAAGGCGACGCGCGCTTCTCCGCCTCGTCACCGCTTGCTCTGGTAACCGTGAATCAACGATACTTCTATCGTTGCGCTGCGGCGCATTAAGAAAGGATCGCACATGGCTTTGAATTTCGATGGCAACAGCACCATCAGGTGTCGCTACTGTGGGCAGTTGAACCACACGCGCGCTGGAAGTTCCGGCGAGGCGCGCTGCGGACGTTGTCGCTTGCCGCTGTCGGATCGCCCGCACAAGAAGTTTCCCGATCTCGACAAACACGCTTACGTCCATCCAGCCGATAGCCGCGCGCTCGCGGCGCTGCGCGCTATTCCGGGCATAGATTCGGCCCTCAAGAAGTTTTTGGCGGTGACGGGCGAATCGGCCATTCGCGTCATCTTCATGGCGAGCGCCGTGCATGTGACGCCGCGACAGTGCCCGGATCTTTACGCCAAGCTTCAAGTCGCCTGCACGACGCTGGGCGTCGATATGCCGGAACTTTTCGTCCAACAGAACCCGATCGTCAACGCTTTTACGGGCGGCGTCGAGCGCCCTGTGATCGTCCTCCATTCGTCGCTCATCGAACGTTTGACGGATGAAGAGGTGCTCGCCGTCATCGCCCACGAGGTCGGTCACGTCCACGCCGAACACGTGCTCTATTTGACGGCGGCGCGCCTGCTTGAAGCGCTCGCCAACGTCGCGCTCGCCAACGTCGCGATCGCTAAAGCGGCAACCGCTATCCTATCGGGGACGATGCGCGCGGCATTGCTCGCTTGGGCACGACGCGCCGAGCTGTCGTGCGATCGCGCGGCATTGCTCGTCACGCAGGATCCAGACATCATCGGAAGAACGATGATGAAGCTGTGTGGCGGGACTTTCGCTTCCAAGGTAGATTATCAAGAATTTCTCCAGCAAGCGCGCGACTTTCAAAAGAGTTACGATGAAAGCGTGCTCGACCGCTTCTGGGCCGATGTGGTCTCGTCAAACCTGACCCATCCTTTCCCCATCTGGCGCGTTTCCGAAATCTTGAGATGGGTTGAAAGCGGCGAGTACGAACGCGTGCTGAACGGCGCACACACAAGCGTCGCCGCATAAATCTCCTTCGACGAGGAACGGATCTATGTTACAAGGCAAACAAGGCATCGTCTTCGGTGTGGCCAACAAACGTTCCATCGCTTGGGCGACGGCACAAGCCTTGGCCGGAGCGGGTGCGCGCTTGGCTCTAACCTATCAGAACGAGCGTTTGCGGGAGAACGTCGAAGAATTAGCGCAGACCATCAACGGAACGCTCACATTGCAGTGCGATGTAACGAGGACCGAAGAGGTGGACCAAACGTTCGCCCGCCTGCGCCAAGAGTTCGGACGCTTGGACTTTCTCATTCACAGCATCGCCTATGCGCCGCGCGAAGCGCTCGAAGGCGCCTACCTCGATACATCGCGCGAAGCTTTTCTGACAGCGCTTGACATCAGCGCTTATTCGCTGACGGAACTGGCGCGCGCGGCAGCGCCCCTGATGACCGACGGCGGCAGCATCGTGACGATGACTTACTACGGCGCGGAAAAGGTCGTCCCCAACTACAATGTGATGGGCGTCGCCAAAGCGGCGCTCGAAGCGAGCACGCGCTACCTAGCGGCGGAATTAGGTCCGCGCAACATCCGCGTCAACGCCATCAGTGCCGGTCCGATCCAGACGCTCGCCGCGCGCGGCATCGGCAACCTCAACGTCATGCTCAAGCATCATGCCGAACGCTCTCCGCTGCGTCGCAACGTCGAGGCGCGCGAAGTGGCCAACGTCGCTCTCTTCCTTTGCAGCCCGCTCGCCACAGGGATCACCGGCGAAGTCATTCACGTCGATTGCGGCTACAACATCATGGGCTTTTGAACGAGGCACACTTTGCGAGAAGGTGGGCGGGCGGAGCATTGTCTTTTGCCGGAGACGAACATGGCTGAAACGAGAAACAAGGGGAACGCGAAACGTCCTATCACGCAGGACGAACAACTGCTCGAGACACCTAAGCCAGATGAGTTCACACACACCGACACGTGGCGCGTCTTCCGCATCATGGGCGAATTCGTCGCCGGCTTCGACGAACTGGCGACCGTCACGCGCGGCGTTTCGATCTTCGGCTCGGCGCGCACTGCCGCTGATAGCGACTACTACCGCGCCGCGCAAGAGACCGCCGCGCTCCTCGTCCGCGCCGGTTACACGGTGATCACGGGCGGCGGCCCAGGCATCATGGAGGCGGCCAATCGCGGCGCGTATGAAGCGGGCGGCGTCTCTATCGGCTGCAACATTGAACTGCCGTTCGAGCAGAAACCTAATCCCTATCAAACTCGGTCGCTCACGTTCAAATACTTCTTCGTGCGCAAGACGATGTTCGTCAAGTACAGCACGGCGTTCATCATCTTCCCCGGCGGATACGGAACGCTCGATGAACTATTCGAAGCCTTGACGCTGATCCAAACGCGCAAGATCAAAAATTTCCCCGTAATCCTCTTCGGGTCAAGCTACTGGGCGGGGCTTCGACAGTGGCTCGAAAGCGTCGTACTGGCCGAACACAACATCGCGCAGGAGGATCTTTTTCTCATGCATATCACCGATTCGCCCGCCGAAGCGGTCGCCATCGTCGAACAGAGCCAAAGCTCGCTTCGCAAGTTGGATAAAACGCTTCCCAACGATTACGCATCGCTTTCGTCTTAACGACAAGCCGTCGCCAGCCGCTGAAAAACAGGGGCGACCGCCGCGCGGGCAAAGGCTACCCGCAAGCCCAACCGACGAGCGAACCGCGACCGATGCGAGGCGCTGCCCCACGCGGCGGTGGCACAGGCCCGCGCCGTCATCAACCATCGGCAGTAGTAAGTATCTCCA
>NZ_PSLQ01000010.1:0-43826 GCF_040289685.1 Pyrinomonas sp. | reverse complement strand
TGAAACTTGGGAAGGAAGGCGCAAGTTGAACCCTCTCTTTATCCTTATCTTGATCTTGTACAGCGCGCGAGATTGAAACCGAGACAGCTCCGCATCGCCGGCGCGTGCTTACTCCTCTTCGCGCGCTGCTTTGGCGCGATTGCCGACGTTTTCGACGAGCCAAGAGAGATACGGGGCGGAAGATTCCACGATGGGCAGGGCGATGATTTCCGGGGTCTGGTAGCTGTGAAGCGCGCGCACCTGTTGTTCGAGTTCGGCAAAGCGCGCGCGCGTCGTCTTCACGATGAGAAGTATTTCCGGATCGCGGTGAACCGCGCCTTGCCAATGATAGACCGATTCCATCTCGGGCATGAGTTGAACGCAGGCAGCGAGGCGAGAGCCGACCAACATTTCGGCCAAACGCGATCCCTCCTCGCGACTCGGCGCCGTGATCAGGACGACGATAGCTTCGTTATTCATTTCCAATCCCCCTCGCTCTCTCCGGTCAAAGGCGTCTCATCTTCGCCGAAGAAAGCGTAGTAGACCTCGCGCGCTCGGTCCAGATCTCGCTCATCGACGAGGACGACCGAGCCTTGTGCCGTGGTCGAAAGAAGCGGCGCGAAAGCATCGGCGCCACCCGCCTTCACGACAGCACGCACCTCGTTCTTCTGCAAGATGTCGGCGACCATCTCAGCTTCCGCTGGGGAGCCGAAAGCGTGCAGGGGGATGAATCGCGCTTCGCTTTGATCGCGCGCGCTCTTCTCCTGTGGAAGCTTTTCGACCAACTCAGCCCCGTCATCAGGGCAGCGCGTGATACCGGCTTCGTACTCCGACTCGCAAACTGGACAGAACATCTGGTTTCGCCTCCCAACCTTCTTCGGCGTTGCAGCCGCGGGCTTCGCCCAACGTCGGCGCTGATCGATTCGTGTTAGTTTAACGCCGTCGGCTCTTTGGCGGCAACAGGCGATCTGTCCGACTCATCCGGCATCGCTAAGCGCGCGATCCGCTCGAACGGGATCTCCTCAAAGTGCGTGAAGCGTTTGAACTCGCGGAAACGTTCGTTGATCTCCGCATGCGTCAATCTTTGTACGCGCTCGGTGCCGAACTCTTCAACGTTGAACGAAGCCATCACCGAACCGAAGATCATCGCGCGCCGCATGGCCGCCTCATCGATCTTTTCGCAACTGGCCAAGTAGCCCATGAAGCCGCCGGCGAAAGTGTCACCGGCGCCGGTCGGATCGAAGACCGATTCGAGCGGATAGGCCGGAATGGCAAAGTAGCTTTCGCGCGTAAACAGCGCGGCGCCGTATTCGCCCCGTTTGATCACTGCGGCGCGCGGTCCCCATGAGAGGATGCGTCGTGCGGCGCGGATCAGATTCGGTTCTTCGGCCAGTTGGCGCGCTTCGGCATCGTTGATGATCACAGCATCGACCTCTTCGATGGCGCGCCGCAGCGCTGGACGCGCCGTCTCGATCCACAGGTTCATCGTATCGAGCGCGACGAAACGAGCGTCCGAGACCTGCGCTCGCACTTCGCGTTGAAGTTCGGGCTGGATGTTGCCGAGGAAGACCAAGCGCGCGCGCCGCGATTCAGCCGATAGCTTCGGTTTGAAATCGGCGAAGACGTTCAATTGCGTCTCGAGCGTATGGGCTGTGTTGAGATCGTAGTCGTAGCGCCCGCGCCAGAAGAAGGTCTTCCCATCGGCGATGCACTCGAGGTCGGTCGTATCCACGCCATGGCGTTGGAGCAACGCGATGTTCTCTGCGCCGAAATCGCTGCCGACCACGCCGACAATGCGCACCTCGGCGAAAAAGCTCGCCGAAAGCGAAAAGTGCGTGGCCGATCCGCCGAGCATTCGGTCGCGCTTGCCGAACGGCGTCTCCACGGCATCGAACGCGACCGAACCCACCACCAATAAAGACACGGTCGAATTTCTCCTGTGATTCGAAGATGGGGTAGAACGTCTTCATTTTTCCGGCAAGTCAGTTTTGGGACCGCCGAGTTTGGCTAATCGCTCTTCAGCCTCTTTGCGAAAAGCGCTATCGGGAAACTCGCGCACGAGGCGCGTCAAATAGGCGCGCGCATCATCGCGCAGCTTTTCGGGGGAGAGGCGCGGGGCTTGTTTGCCCTTGTTCTCGGCCAGATAGAGGCTGCTCATGCCTGCGATGTAGAGCGCTTCATCCAAGCGTGAAAAGTTCGGGTTGCCGGCGATGATCTCTTCGACGCGATCGAGCGCGGCGCGGTAAGCCTTCTTCATCTTGAAGTAGTGTCGCGCCACTTCAAGATTGTGCAGCGATTCCTTTTCGAGCGCCGCATCGCGAATGGTCGTCGGATCGGGTCCGCGGCGCACGCCCGTTTGTGCCGTGACGGCGGGTGCGGCAACGAGGATCGCCAAAACCACCGCCCAACTCCGCAGCTTGTTTCCCATCGACCTTTCACCTCCCGCTCGGTTTATACTTTGCGATGATCGCCTCGAGCCGTTTGGTTGTCGCTTCGGGCCACAACTCGGGCGCGGTGAAGATGGCGTTCTTCAACGCCGAACCGCATGCACAGCGACGCTCCGCAGCGCTCAACCGGCGGACGGCTTCGCGCATGACGAGTTGCGCGTTGCGAACGTTCTTGTTCAAGTTCTCGACCACGGTCTCGACTGAAACCGCATCGTGCTCTTCGTGCCAGCAATCGTAGTCGGTGACGAGCGCAAGCGTCGCGTAGCAGATCTCGGCTTCGCGCGCCAGCTTGGCTTCCTGCAAGTTCGTCATGCCGATCACGTCCATGCCCCACGCCCGATAAACGTTCGATTCAGCCTTGGTCGAGAAGGCCGGTCCTTCCATGCAAAGATAGGTGCCGCCGCGATGTACGCGCACCCCAACAGCGCGACACGACGCTTCGAGCACGTCGCCCAGTTCATCACAGACCGGATGCGCGAACGTGATGTGCGCGACGATTCCATCGCCGAAGAAGGTCGATTCGTGCGCGCGGGCGCGCGTGCGATCAAAGAATTGGTCCGGGATCACCATGTCGAGCGGCGCGTATCGCTCTTGCAAAGAGCCAACAGCTGATGCCGATAGGATGCGTTCAACACCCAGCAGCTTCATCGCGTAGATGTTCGCGCGAAAAGGCAGCTCCGTCGGCAAGATGCGGTGGCCGCGCCCATGCCGCGGCAGAAAAGCGACACGGACGCCCTCGAGCGTCCCGACGATGAAAGCGTCCGACGGTTTGCCAAACGGCGTTTCGACCTCGACCTCTTCGACACCTTCGAGTTCGGGCATCTGGTAGAGTCCGCTCCCACCGATGATCCCTATTCGTGCTGTTACCATAAGCTATCGGTCCTTCGTCGTGAACTTTCCCGCTTGTTCTCTCGACCGCTCGGCGCTTCACGCGAGCACATCTATCCCCTTCAATTCGACGGGCACGATGCGCCCCTCTTGCTCGACCAACTTGCAGAGCGGCGCATCCCAGTCGTGATAGAAGTAGCAGATCCAACCTTCGCGCACGGCTTGCGGCAGAAGCCTCTTTTTCGCCGCCAGCGTCTCCAAAGGGAATAGATCATAACTCATGATCCAAGCGTATGGCACGTGAGCGCGCGTCGGCACGATATCGGCGAAGAAATAGAGCGTCCGTCCGGCCTGTTCGAGCCGTACGCACTGCATCGTGCGATTGTGGCCGGGAACTGTCTCCACGTGAAGGCCGGGAACGACCTCGTAGTGTGAGGGGATGAGTTCCAATTGTCCGTTGCGACGCAGCGCCTGCCAATCATCGGGCACGTAGCTGGCCCGATCTCGCTCGGTAGGCGCTTCGGCGTGCTCGTATTCGCCGCGCGAGACGAGATAGCGCGCGTTGGGAAACGTCGGCACGACGCGCTCCTCTTGCGCGTCGCGTATGGTGTTGCCGCCTGCGTGATCGAAATGGAGGTGCGTGTTGATGACGATGGTGATCTGTTCGGCGGAGTATCCGGTTGCGGCACGCACCGCTTCGCGCAAACTCCGTTGCCGCGCGATGGCGTAGATCTCCGCGTGCTTGGCCGACCATTTATCGCCGATGCCGGTTTCGATGAGGATGCGCTCATGTCCTGCTTCGATGAACAGGCAGTTCAGTCCGAGTCGGATGCGATTGCGATCATCCGGCGGGGCCACTTTGGACCACAGGACGCGCGGCACGATGCCGAACATCGCACCGCCGTCCAGACCGAACGCGCCATCCGAAACGATTTCAAGGCGATAATCACCGAACCGCACGAGCGCCCTCGCCTCCTATCACAGCGTCACGGCAACGCTCATCTTTGAAAACCTTTGCCACTCCTCATCGTTCAGCAGGCGATGGCTGTGTGGTGGGCGGTTGTGCTGGTGGCGGCGGCACGTTGTAATTCTCCGCGACGCGCACGCGCGACCGCCGCGTGATCTCCTCAAAAAGCTTCTTCTGCTTCTCTTGTTCAATGGCGGCGCGCGCTTGATCGCGTGGCGACATCGGCGGCAGGAACGGGTCGTTGGCCTGTTCCCTTCCGGGAGCGATCAGGATGTGGCGCGCATGGACCTCTTCCTCTCGCTTACCCTCTTTGTTCTGCGTGCGCCGCTCTTCGACCTTGATGATGTGAAAACCGAAAGGCGTCTCGACGATGTCGCTGATCTGGCCCGGTTGCAGCGCGAAGGCTGCCTCTTCAAAAGGTTTGACCATGGTCCCCCGCCCGAACCAACCGAGATCACCGCCCTGCTCTTTGCTCCCCGGATCGGCCGAGTACTGTTTGGCCAACGTCGCAAAGTCCTCGCCAGCCCGCGCGCGTTCGAGTATCTGTTGAGCTTTGGCGCGCGCCTGTTTCGGGTCCAGCTCCGGGTGCTGCGCGATGTACTGGTCTATCTCCTGATCTGTGGCGCGAATACGCGGTTCGAGATCACGCACGTAGGCGCTCGCCAGCAAGTTCGCCTCTTGCAGCGCGATCTGCAACTGCACACGCCGGTCACGGTCGAGTCCCGCTTCCATTCCTTTGCGCGCCGCGATCTGAATGCGCGCCCACTGCCGCTCAAGCTGCTGGAGTTGTTCTTTGAAGACTTCTTCGGGCGCGCCTTTCTTACGCAACATTTCCAAGAAGCTCTTGAATTGCGCCTGTTGTGCCGGATCCTTCAGGAAGCTTTCCACCTCAGCGGGCGACACGATCTGATCCGGCGACTTGCCTTCGCGTCGTAAGCCGCTTTCGTACTGCCGTGCGATGACCAAAGAGCGCAACAGCTCCAATTGCTGCCGCACTTCGGGCCGATTGTCCACGCCAGCAGCGCGCGCCGCTTCGGCGACGGCGAGCAACTCTTTGAGGTTTTCGGCAAACTCCTTGCGCGCCTCCTCGCTCGCCGCAAGCTGCGCGCGCACCGGAGCCGGTTGATCACTGGCGATCAACGCCATGTCTTCTGCGGTCAGCACCGTGGTCGAAGCCTTTCCGGCGCGCGTCCACCACGCGATCAAAACGATGGCCACGACGACGGTGATGACCGCCGCGATGATGCTCTTCTGTTTGGTGTTCAATCCTTTCTCCTCTGCTATTTCAACGATCTCGGCACTCAAGGTCTTGTCTTGATCCTCGCCATAAGGGTCTCAAGCGTCTGCGCATCCCAGCGCTCTCAACACTCAGGATCTTGCCCCCCATGCCGGACGAGTCCCGAAACGCCCTCAGTTTGCTCCGCCGATTCGCGGATGCGCGAACCGTCAAGATTATGTTTCTCCGGGCGCAGATGTCCAGTTGGCGCAAGGCAGGAGGCCCCCTGCTCCAACCGACGATGAGGGTGATAGCAGCGCGCCGCTGACCAGTTTTCGGGCGACAGAATAGCCACCTGAAGACGCATTGCCGCAAAGCGACCCGCTACCGCCGAAAGCCTTCCCCGCCAAACGCGATCCGACGCGACAAGCATTCGCCGCGGCCTGTTTCCCAGCGCTTTCGCTGCCGAGGCTGCCAGTTGATGTGCAAATAGAGGGCCAAAAGGTTTCTCGGCACCTTCACCCTTGAGATACCCGCTTCGCCGAAGTCGCGTCACGACGGTTTATTGTCGCACCGGCGCGAGCTTCCGGAATTCATTCTCAGGAGACGTTGATTTTCAACTCTTTCGCTCGGCACGCTCGACCAGCTCGATGAGCACGCCGCCCGTGGCCGATGGATGAATGAAAGCGATCGAACAACCGTCGGCTCCAATGCGCGGCTCTTCATCGATGAGACGCACGCCCCGCTCTTTCAAGCGCGCCAGCGCAGTGCGAATGTCGCCGACGCGCACGGCGATGTGGTGTATGCCGGGACCGCGTTTAGCGATGAATTTAGCGATGGGCGATTCCGTATCGGACGCCTCGATCAACTCAATGCGCGTCTCGCCAATGGGAAGCATGGCGACGCGCACGCGCTGATCGGCGACCTCTTCGACGTGCGCTAGCTCCAGTCCCAACGCATCGCGCCAAAAGGCAAGCGCCTCTTCGATCCTGTTAACGGCAACGCCGATGTGTTCGATCCGCGTGCTCTTTTCGTCGCGCATAAACGGATTCCGACAAAGCGAGATCTCTAGAGTCTGCAAAAAAGCTCGAAGACGGCCCGCAATGCCCGCTATTCAAGGATTGGCGTCCAAGCGAACCGTTCTTCTCCGTCCTTCCCCCCTGCTCTCTCTTCTTTGAATTTGAAGCTCCTGTGGCGATTTAGCGCCCTAAAAGTCCGGATGCAGGGCGAACCACATGACCCTAGCTCCCCATACGGCGCGCTTCAAGCAACGGATGGTGCCCCCCCATCTCCGCCGAGCAGTTCATCCACAGCGGAATAGGGATCGCGCTTCTTTTCGGCCACTTCTGCCGCCAGCTCCTCTAGCCGCGTCCGCACGTCTGCACGACTCAAAGCTTGCGCCAGCAGCTTGTCGCGTAATAGCTCCAGAATACGCCAACGCGCGATGGCCGCGCGGCGAGCGCGCCCGCTTTGTCGATCCGCTGAAAACGCCCGCCAACGTTCAATCGCTGCCGCCAATTCATCAATTCCTTTGTTCTCGGTAGCCACCGTGCGCACAATGGGCGGCGACCATCCATCGTCGCGTTGAACGAGCGAGAGCAACGCCTGCAATTCTTTCTCCGTGCGAAGCACGCCATCGCGGTCGGCCTTGTTGATGACGAAGATGTCGCCGATCTCCATGATGCCAGCTTTGATCGCCTGCACGTCGTCGCCCATGCCGGGCACGAGCACAACGCAGGTGACATCAGCCGCCTTGACGATCTCGATCTCGTCTTGGCCGACGCCGACGGTCTCGACGATGATGCGCCCGAAACCGGCCGCATCGAGAATGGTGACGGCATCCACCGTTGCGCGCGCCAATCCCCCGAGCTGTCCGCGCGTGGCCATGGATCGAATGAAGATGCCGGAATCGAGCCCCAATCGGTTCATGCGGATGCGGTCGCCGAGAATCGCGCCGCCCGAAAAAGGACTCGACGGATCAACGGCGACGATGCCGACTCGTTCGCCGCGCTCCCGATAAAGCGCAGCGAGCCGATCGACCAGCGAAGATTTTCCGGCGCCGGGCGCGCCCGTGATCCCGATGACCAATGCACGACCAGCGTGCGGAAAGAGCGCTCTCATCAGCGCGGAAGCATCTTCAGCGCCGTCTTCAACCTTGGAGATGGCGCGCGCAATGGCGCGTTCGTCCCCCGCCAGTATGCGTTCGACCGCAGTGCTCATTCGGTCAGTTCCCGCAGAAGTTGCCGTGCGATGATGATGCGCTGAATCTCCGATGTGCCTTCGCCGATGGTGAGCAGTTTGGCATCGCGCCAGCACTTCTCCGGCAGGTAGTCCTTGGTGTAACCATATCCGCCATGTATTTGAATCGCCTCTTCGCAAACGCGCACGCACATCTCGGAGGCGAACAGCTTTGCCATTGAAGCGTACTTGGTCACGGGACGCCCGAGGTCCTTCATGCGAGCGGCACGCAACGTCAACAAACGCGCCGCCTCGATGCTGGTTGCCATGTCGGCCAGTTTGAACTGGATGGCTTGAAATTCGGCGATGGGCTTGCCAAACTGCACGCGCTCTTTGGCGTACCTGATGGCCGCTTCGTACGCCCCTTGCGCGATGCCGACGGCCAACGCGGCGATCGAGATGCGCCCGCCGTCGAGCACCTGCATGGCGTTGATAAAGCCCATCCCCTCTTCACCCAGACGGTTCTCATCCGGTACGAAACAGTCTTCGAAGACGACGCTCGCCGTCTCCGATGCGCGCATTCCAAGCTTGTTCTCCTTTTTGGCGGGCGAAAAACCCGGCATCCCCTTCTCGAAGATGAAGGCCGTGATCCCCTTGCTCCCTTTGGAACGGTCGGTGGAAGCAACGGCGACGCATGTATCAGCGTGAATCGCGTGCGTGATGAAGTTCTTTGAACCATTAACGACCCAACCGCCATCGCGCCGCACGGCGGTGGTCCGCGTCCCCGAAGCGTCCGAACCAGCGCTCGGCTCGGTCAACCCCCACGCGCCGAGATGTTGACCACGCGCCAACGGAACGAGGTAGTCACGTTTCTGTTGCTCGGTCCCGAACATATAGATGTGGTTCGAGCAAAGCGAATTGTGTGCCGCCACCGACAGACCAATGGCGCCATCAACGCGCCCTAGCTCTTCGATGATGGTCGCATATTCGACGTATCCCATGCCAGCACCGCCGTACTCTTCCGGGAAGATAATCCCCATCAACCCGAGTTCGGCCAGCTTCGGGATGAGTTCCGCGGGAAAGTGTTGCGTTTCGTCCCACTCGCGCGCGTGCGGAGCGATTTCGGCTTCGGCAAACTCGCGCACGCTCATTTTGATCTGCTTCTGATCTTCGTTCAGTTCGAAATCCATGCTCGCTCCGATATAGAAGGTGTTCGGGCGCTCGACGCCCCCTTTTCGCCTTCTATTCTAGCCCAATCGCCGCCATAAATCTTCTTTATCCACACCAAAACAACGTCAATCTTCGGCGAGCGCAGCATAAGGCGGCTTTATGTGCGCCCGCGGCTGCGGCGCGAGAGCGTGCGCGAGCGCAGCGGCGCTTTGGCTGCGCGCAAGGCTTTGATCTCTTCAGCGCGTAGCAAGCGCCACTGGCCGGGAGCGAGCCGTTCATCGCGAACTGGACCGATGGCGACGCGACGAAGCTTGACGACCGAATAGCCGATTTCGTCGAACATGCGCCGGATCTGTTGATTCTTGCCCTCGCGCAGGACCACTTCATACCACGTGTTGGCGTCGGTTTCAGCTAGTTTGCGAATCTCTGCCGGAGCCGTGCGCGTCTTGTCGTCGAGTCGTAAACCGCGTCGCAGGCGTTCAATGGCCTCCTCAGGCGGTTTGCCTTTGACCTTCACTTCATAGACTTTGGCGACGGCGCGTCCGGCGGCGATGAAATTGGCCAATTCGCCATCGTTGGTCAAGATGAGCAATCCCTCGGTGTTGAAGTCGAGTCGGCCCACGGGCACGAGCCGCCCGAGCGAAGGCGGAACAAAATCGGTGACGAGCGGGCGTCCTTTGGGATCGGAGAGGCTGGTCAGTACGCCGCGCGGCTTGTTGAGCAAGACGTAGACCTTCTCGCGCCGTTGGAGCAAGGGATTGATGAGCCGCCCGCCGACCTTGATGTGGTCTCGTTCAGGGTCAGCTCTGGTGCCGAGTTCGCGCACCGTCCGACCGTTGACGCTCACCTCGCCGGCGAGGATCAATTCTTCGGCTTTGCGCCGCGAAGCGATGCCTGCCGCCGCAATCAACTTTTGCAATCGCTCTTCCATTTCCGCCCGTTCAAAGGCAAACCGATCGCCTTGCACTAAAGACTCCCCGCAAAAAACGGCGCTCTGCCAAAGTAGGACCAATTATCACTCGTGGTTATCGCCCCTGCCGATTACGGATTGTAACGCATCTGACTCGCCCGTTGCCATCTGCACGCCGTGCGCCGATGGTCGTTCTCGCCTTGATTTCGCGTCGATCTCAGCGGAACATCTCGCCTCGATCTTTCAGCAACGGCGGGGCGCTTGGTTTTGTGGCCCACCTCCTGACGTAGATCCAACCCGTGCAGCGCGCGAAAAAGCGCGCGAGCTGAAGCGAGCCGGAGATCGAAAGGCGCAACCGGTCAGGCGTTTTCCATCCGCAACCCCAGCGGGGAGCACAGCCCGTCAGAATAAGCTTTGCATCCTCGTTTGGTTAGCCGCCGTGCCTCTTGATCCAATCGGCGATGTCGGCGATCACCGTCTCGGCGACGTGACCGGGCACGTTGTACTCCGCGGGTGAACTCTTGCCGTTTCCTTCGATGAAGAGATGATTTAGATCAGGGTAGTACTTGAATTCGACATTTGGCCTTTTGGACAAAGCTTTTTCCCATCTTTGAAAATCACTCATCGTCACCTGATAATCCCGTCCGCCTTGCAAGATCAACATCGGTTGCTTCAAAGACTTCGCCGCCTCCGTTGGATCGTACCCTCGTAAATCGAGCCAGTAGGAGACGGGAGCGCCCAATATGTTTGCATCGGGGTTCGCCTCCGATGGCCTCAAACCCTTGATCTGGGCCACTTGCCTTTTGATCTCTTCCAGTTGCGCTTCCTCCTCTTTGGAGATCATTCCATCGAGCGAGAAAACATAGGTCATCTGTTCAAAGATCGCATCCTCCAGCGGTTTCGTCGCGCCAGCCAGCACGATGAATCCAGCGATGTTCGGATCAGATGCTCCGATGCGCGGGACCAACATCCCGCCTAAGCTGTGGCCGAGCACGAAGATTCGTCTCGCATCTACTCCTTCCGTCCGACGCAAAAGGGCGACGGCAGCGAGCGCATCATCAACGACCTCTTCCTTGACGGTGAAACGCTCCCTCATCGTTTTGATTTTGTCGGCGTGCTGTTTGGTTCGTTTCTCGTAACGCAAGACGGCGATCCCGCGCGACGCCAATCCCCAGGCCAGATCGCGAAACGGTTTATTCGGTCCAACCGTTTCGTCACGGTCGTGCGGCCCCGACCCATGCACCAGCACGACGGCGGGGAATGGTCCCTGCCCAGTCGGCAACGCCAAGGTGGCGGGAAGAGTCCACTCCCCTGAGCCGATCGTCACCTCTTTTTCTCGAAAAGCGTTCGGCTTCACATAGCTGGGCGGCTTGTATTCCACTGCCTCTTTGGCCGGCGCGAAGAAAAGACCGGCGATCCGTTTCGCTGAATCGAAGACGATCTGTGTCTCTACGTTCGCCCTGGCAAATTCGCAGGTGATGATCACCACATCGTAGCCGCCGCGCTTCTCCGTTCTCGTGCGAACCTGCCGCTTGAAGGCTCCTGCTTGGGCGACGATCGCGTTCCAAGTCTCCCGCAGCTTCTCCGGCGGCAGCGCCGCTTTCATCGCATCATCGAAATAGCTCTCAGCGCGAAGGAAATTCCCGCTCGCAAGCAACTCGACGACCTCTTGCGCTGTACTGACGAGATCGGATGATTCCATAGCTTTTCGTTCTTGAGAGATGACAAGCGTATGACCGATCTGACCGATCAGCAACAAAGCCAAAACGACGAGCGCGCATCTGACCATTTCATCCCAATGAAGTAGAGCCGCATAACTCCGCAAAAGTTGTGCGCCGTCTCCTCACGGCTAAAGCTTGCGGATTCCGGCACCGAAACGGCCGGTGAAAGGCGCGCGAACAAGACGCGCTTTATCTAGAGCATCGCTTCTTTCACACCTTCCTGCAGTAAAAGGCGACGCGCACGCAGTAGGAGCGCGCTTTGTCCGTACCGCAAGGTTTTCGTCTGAGGCGCGCAAGCAGAAGCACCCGTTCTTGCGCACGGTCGTGCGCTGCAAGTTTTCGCCCGAGGCTTGGTCCAAACGTCGCTACGTTTCAGTCCCTGCGGTCAAGTCCTCGAAATCCTCGATGCTCGGAAGTTCTGACAGGTCCTTTAAGCCGAACTGTAACAGAAACTCTTTCGACGTGCCGTACATCATCGGGCGGCCCACCGTCTCTTTTCGTCCTTTGGCGACGATGAGCCGCTTTTCGAGCAACGTCTTGATGGCCGAGGTCGATTGCACGCCGCGTATTTCGAGGATTTCAGGGACAGTAATCGGTTGCTTGTAGGCGATCACGGCCAGCGTCTCGAGCGCGGCCAATGACAACCGCGCGTTCGGTTGTGCGCGCAAAAAGGCGCGCACGTACTCGTGATACTCCGGGCGCGTTGCGATCTGCCACCCGCCCGCCACTTCGCGCATCATCAAGCCGCCGCCTCGTTCGTTGAACTCGCGCGCCAACGCTTCCACAGCCGTTTCCACCCAACCGCGATCTTCGCCCAGCACTTCGGCCATGGCCTTGACCGACAACGGCTCTGCTGAAACGAAGATCAAAGCCTCGATGATCGCCATCAATTCGGCCATGCTGCGTGCGCTGGATGTCGTCGGCACGGCCTCTGGACCATCGGGCGCAACCTCTGTCAGAACTTCTTCCGGTTGCACGACCTCTTCTTCCGCTCGGTGCCCGTTTGTCGGCAGCGGTTCATGCGGAAAGGGATCTTCGATTTCGTTCGTGGCTTTCTTGCGTCTGCTCATGTTTCAATCGAACGTTCAACTCTTCGGGCGATGATGTCGCCGAAAATTTCGCGCTGGATGAGCGAGATCGCCGCCGTGCGCACCAGTTCGAGCACGGCGAGAAAGGCGAGCACGAGTTCGCGCCGCGAGCGGAGCGTTTCGAAGAACTCGCGCAAGTTTAACTCGCCGCGCGCTTCGATCGCCGCGCTCATCCGTTCGATCATGTCGGTCATGCGAACCTCGTCACGCTCGATCTCAAGCAAAACCTCTTGCCGTCGACGGGCGAGGATCTGCTGAAAGACCCTGAACAGATCGAAGACCGTGGCAGCGATCTCTGGATTCTGCTCGTCGGTTTCCAGCGGTGCACGCGTGAAGATCGCCTGTTCGATGGTCGCTTTGGACCAAAGCATCTGGGCTGCCGCCTTATACTTCTGGTATTCGAGAAGACGCGCGACCAGTTCTTGCCGCGGGTCCTCTTCAAGGACCGCGCCCTGACTATCAGCCGACGGTTCGCGCGGCAAGAGCATGCGCGATTTGATCTCCAGCAGCGTCGCCGCCATAACGAGGAATTCGCCCGCTACGGCGATATCAAGCTCCTGCATCAAACGCAAGTAGCGCAGATATTCGTCCGTGATGCGCGCGATCGGGATATCGTATATGTTCACGCGCTCCTGACGAATGAGATAGAGCAACAAGTCGAGTGGCCCGGCAAATTCGCCGAGGACCAGCTTCAACTCCTCACCGCCGCGCTCGACGACGAGCGCCGGAGCGGCCCCCGCGACGTTGATCGGAGTCGCCTCTTCTTTTTCGATTGCGCTCTCCTCGCCCATCTCGCTATCGGCGCGGAATCCTTAGCCCGCCGAAGATCAACGGATTGTACCCCGATCGCGACACGACCACAACATCTAGAAGCCAGTCACGTCTTCTGGCCGGGCATCGAAACGGACATCAATGCTGTAGCGAGGGGGTGCAGTGAGGGGGATTACAGCCCCCTCGCGCTCCCCCGTTTTTCTAAAAGGCGCCCACGAGCCCCATGCGTTCTTTGACCAAACGGTAAGTCTCTCCGGCGATGCTGCGTGCGCGCTCGGCCCCTTGGGCCAAGATGCGGTTCAATTCCTCATCGCTGACGGCGCGTATGCGCTCTTGCAGCGGGCGCAAGAATTCGATGGTCACATCGGCGAGCTCGCTCTTGAGCTGCGCGTAGCCGCGCCCGCTGAAACGCTCTTCGATCTCTTGTCGCGTTCGGCCGGTAAGCAATTGGTAAATGGTCAACAAGTTATTGATCGCCGGGCGTTGTTCATCGAACTTGATCTCCATGCCCGAATCCGTCACGGCACGACGGAACTTGTTGCGCACCGTATCCGGGTCGTCGAGCAACCCGACGGCGCCCTTTTCGTCGTCGTCCGATTTAGACATCTTCTTGGTCGGATCGCTCAGCGACATGATGCGCGCCCCAACGGGCGGGATGAAAGGCTCCGGCACGCGAAACGTTTCGCCGTAGTCGCGGTTGAAGCGTTCGGCGAGATCGCGCGTCAACTCCAAGTGTTGCTTCTGGTCTTCGCCAACTGGGACGAGATCGGCTTGATAGAGTAAGATGTCGGCGGCCATCAAGACCGGGTAATCGAAGATCCCGACGCCGACGTTTTCGCGCTGCCGCCGCGCTTTCTCTTTGAACTGCGTCATGCGTTCGAGTTCCGACATGCGCGTGATGCAATTGAGCACCCAGGCCAGCTCAGCATGTTCCGGCACGTCCGATTGCACGAAGATAGTGGAAACTTTCGGATCGATGCCGACCGCCAGATAAATGCGCGCCAGCTCGCGCGTCTTGGCGGCCAGCTCCGCTGGGTCTTGCGGAAGCGTGATCGCGTGCAGATTGACGATGCAGAAGAAGCTTTCGTATTCGTGCTGCAAAGCGACCCAGTTGCGCAGCGCGCCGAGGTAGTTGCCAAGATGTATGTTGCCCGAAGGCTGCACTCCGCTGAGAATCCTCTTCTTCATAGTTCACCCCAACTAACCCATCCTTCCGCTCAAGCGTTGAGCACCGCTTCTGCGCTCCATTCGCTCGATCGCCCGAGAACGCTCTTTTGGCAGTCGCACTCAGCAGCGCGCTCCCTTCGAGCAAGGCCCGCGACGCGTGCCGCCCTTTAATTGTAACCGAGCAACAAGAGCGACCATGCGATGGGCATGACGAAACGAAAGATCACGCCGAAGACGCCCGTGAAGACGGCGACAAAAAGCAGGATGAAGCCGATTTGATCGAGCGCTCCGAGCGCTTGGCCGAACCGTTCGGGCAGCAGACTGCTCAGGATTTTGCTCCCGTCGAGCGGCGGGATCGGAAGCAGGTTGAAAATCGCCAGCGTCACGTTAAGGACGAAGAGGACGACGAGCAATTCGACCGCGCCGCGCGCGATCGCCGAATCCGTCGCCGTCGGGACGAACCATCCGCCGCCAAAAGCGATCATTCCCATCTCCAACAACAGGCGAAGCGTGATACCAGCGACAACGGCGATCAACGCATTGGCCAATATTCCAGCGATGGAGACGAAGAAATTGGCGACGCGGTAATTGGACCAGTTGGCCGGATTGATGGGCGTCGGACGCGCCCACCCGAGAAGCGGCGCGTTGGTGAAGAACGCCAGCGCCGGAAAGAGCAGCGTCCCAACCGGATCGACGTGCGATGTCGGATTGAGCGTCACGCGCCCCAAAGAGCGCGCCAGATCGTCGCCGAAGCGATTCGACATCCAGGCGTGCGCCGCTTCGTGCGCCGAGAGCGAAAAGATCAGCGCGATCATGTAAAGGATGAAAAGCCCGATGTTCAATTCGCCCATACGAGATCTTACCGTAAGATGGCGTCGCCGGTTGACGACGTTCGCTCGAATGAGTCGAGCACGCTAACACGCGCCCTTTCGCCTGTCAAAATCGCGTCCTTTGCGGGGGACGGAGCTTCACGGCGAAGAGGTTCGGATGCTCATCAGCCTCGGGATCAGTCGAGCAACAACCCGCGAATGCCGAGCGCCAAACGATAGATGGCGTCGCTCGTCGCAACGACCATTTCGCCTTCCGGACCGAAAGCGAGACCGACCACGTTCATCCCGGCAACGAACATCTCCGCTTCGTTGCCATCAGGACTGATGCGCACGACCCCGCGCCGGCCATGCAAAGAGGCCGCAACGTACAGATTACCTTCGCGATCGAAAGCGAGGCCTTGTGGCCGACCGAGTCCGCGGTAGAAGACCTCGGCTTTGCCGCGCTCATCGAGCCGCAGAACGACCTCATAACTCGATACGGTTGGACCAGTGACGTAAAGCGCATCATCTGGTCCAAAGGCCAGATGATAGGCTGCCACCGACGGTTCAAGCCGCGCCCAACTTTCCGCCGCGCCCATTTGGTCAACGCGGTAGATGGTCCCGGTTCGGTCGCCGACGTACAAAACGCCTTCGCGGTCGAAGGCCAACCCGGTCGCCACACCGAGGTCAGACGCAAACGGCATCAGTTCGCCGAAGACCGAAACGCGGTAAACCGTCCCGTCCAAGCGGCTCGTCACGTAGAGCTGACCCTCGCGATCAAAGGCCAATCCGGTTGGATTGACGATCTCGTCCGTGACGGGGAGCAGCTCGCCCGCGGCGTTGAGCCGCAGTAAAGAGTTCGCCATGCGCTGCCCGCGCGAGCCCGAGCGCGTCACGTAGAGCGAACCGTCGTCCGGATCGAAAGCGGGATTGGCCACCATGTGCAGATCGTCGGCCAACTTGTTCCCGACCAGCAAACGCGCAGCCGACGTGCGACCGCTTCTGGAGGCAAGATGGACTTCGATCTCGCCGCTGTATCCGACATCCGGCACGAGCACCAGCACGCGCCGCGGCGAGGCCGCCACTAGCCACCCCGGCGTGCCGTTGAAATGCACCACGCACGAACGAAGATCGCTCGTATCGAAACCGCTGCATTCAATCGCCACTTCTCCGCCCGGGATCGCCGCGGGCGGATCGATGCGCAAAATCTTTCCAGCTCCGCTCATGCTCTTGCCGACATGCGTCCGATCCGCTCAAACAAAGCGAAGGTTCATCATACGACGGGCGCGCAACCGATGTCCAACACGCCGTTTGCCGCTGCACGCGCGGTCGCAAACGCGCGCGCCGTGACTCGATGCCGCCATGAAAACCTAGAGCAAGCTCGAGCGGAAAGTCCAACCGAGGGCGCTAACGATTCGGGCGAAGCGGTTTCAGCGGTCCAGGGCGCACTTGGGCGAAGGTCTAACTGAAGACGGATCGAATTCGTTCGGTTGCCGATGCGGCTTTTGTGCGCCTCGGCTGGTGAGAAGACGCAGGCAGATCAGATCGGCTCGGTTTCAACTCTCTTGATGGATGCCGTAGAAGGCTCTTCCGCCCATGCGACGGGCACGCTCGAGCCGTGAAAGATCTGGCGAGAAAAAAGCGTTTGCTGCCGCCGGCAATGTGGTATAATTTCGGCTTCGGGCATAGAGCCCAACATGTCAAAGCCGTTTTCACAAAAGCACGCGCTGCCCGAGCTTTTCGGCGACCATCCACGCTCGCCATTCGACGATCGTGCACCGACGTCCGCGCCAGCTTCCCAGTCTCCGTTTCGGATCGCAGCTTCGAACGATGACGCGACGGCCACGAGCGCGCAACCACGCTCGGGCGCGACAGGATGAAAGGAGGGCGAAAGATCAGCCAGATACACGGCAACACCGCCGGTTTGAAACCCAATCAGTTGCGTCGCATCGCCAAGCTCTACGAGCGGCGGATCGCGCCGCAGCAGGTCGTCACGCCTGAATTCGCGCGTCAAATTGCCGAACTGTCGCATGAGACGCGCCGTCAAATCGGCGCGCTCGTGGACCGCAAAGGCTACATCGAATACGTCATCGTCGGAGACGCGCATCGCATCGAGTTGCCCGATTTTCGGCGCATGCGTACTGGGCCAGAGCGCTTTCGCGGGCTGCGTTGCGTGCACACGCACCTGCGCGGCGAAGCGTTGACGCAAGATGACTTAACCGACCTTGCGTTGCTTCGGCTCGATCTGATGGCGGCCATCGGCGTGGAGGCGCAAACGGGGTTGCCGACCGTGGTTCATGCAGCCCACCTTCTTCCAAGCACCGCCGATAGACTGCGTGAGGACAACGCCGAACATTTCGTCTTCCTCGAACCACGACCGCCAACTCAGATGAACGTCGATTTCCTCGCGCTCATCGCTTCGCTTGAAGAGGAGATGGCGCGCAATCGCCGCGCCGCGCGTCAGGCCGGCAGCGGCGACCGAGCGATTTTGGTCGGCGTGGCTACGGGGTCATTAGCGGAAGCCGAAGAGTCCATGACCGAGCTGCGCGAGCTGGCGGCCTCGGCCAACGTCGCCGTGCTCGATTGCATCATTCAGCGCCGCGCCGAGATCGATCCACGCACCGTGCTCGGACGCGGCAAGCTCCAAGAGCTTCTCGTGCGCGCCATGCAGCTCGGCGCCGACTTGATCGTCTTCGACCGCGAGCTGCAACCGGCCCAAGTGCGCTCGCTGTCGGAAGCGACCGACTTGAAGGTGATCGACCGCGCGCAACTCATCCTCGATATCTTCGCGCAACGCGCGCAATCGCGCGAGGGCAAGATCCAGGTCGAACTGGCTCAACTCCGCTACCGCTTGCCACGACTCGTCGTCGGGCAGGATTCGGCCTTTTCGCGTCTGGCAGGCGGCATCGGTGGACGCGGCCCCGGCGAAACGAAATTGGAGACCGACCGTCGGCGCGTGCGCGAGCGCATCAACCGACTGGAGCGCGAGATCGAACGACTGCGCGAGCAACGGCAAGAGCGCCGCAAACGACGACTGCGAAACGAACGCCCGCTCGTTTCCATCGTCGGTTACACCAACGCTGGCAAATCGACCCTGATGGGCACGTTGACGGCGAGCGACGTTCATGCCGAGCAGCGCATGTTCGCCACGCTCGATCCGACCTCTCGTCGCTTGCGACTCCCGCACGAACAAGAGGTGATCATCAACGATACAGTCGGGTTCATCCGCGACCTTCCGCCTGATCTCGTGGCAGCTTTCCGCTCCACGCTCGAAGAGATTCAGAACAGCGATCTGCTGCTTCACGTCATTGACATCGCGGATGAGCGTTGGCCGCAGCGCTTTGAATCGGTGGAGCGAATCTTGCGCGAACTCGGTTACGGCGCGATTCCGCGCCTGATCGTCTTCAACAAGATCGATCTCGCCGATCCAATAGCGCTCGATGCGGCGCGTCGGCTGGCCCAAGGGTTGGGCATCCTGCGCGAAGCCGTCTTCGTCTCGGCGCGCGATGCCGCGACGCTCGATGAACTGCTTGAACGCATTCGCGCCGCGCTCGCACGCCGCTTCGAGTTGCTCGACCAGCACGCTTTCCGAGAAGCCCCATTCTCATCCGTCCCGAGGAGCATCTGATGCGAGCGCTTCGTCGGCGATTTTCCACCTCCCTCATGAGCGATCTTCGCGAAACGGCGGCACGTTTGATCGACCGTTGGATCGTGCAACGCATCCCGCCGCGAGTTTTGAAGCCGATCGGTTTCGTCGCTTTTACGCTGGTCACCACGCTACTTCTCGGCGGAGAGTTCTTGCGAACGCGGACGGAGAACTATCGCGAAGGCGACATCATCCGCGCCACCATCATCGCGCCGGCTGATATCACCGCCCCGGATGAACGTGAGACTGAACGCCGACGCGCCGCCGCCATCGAAGCGGTGCGCCCCGTTTGGCGTTACGAACCGCAACGCGCTGCTTCGGGAGCGCAACGCTTCCGCGCCGCCTGGCAGGACTTACAACGACAGGCCACAGAACCAAAACGAAACGAGACCGACGCCGAACCGGTCTGGGCTGGCGAAGGCGGCGACCGCGTCGCACGGTCCATCATCGCACACCGTTTCGACATGGCGACGCTGGACCGCTTGGTCCGTCTGCTGCGCGAGGTCAACGACGGATACGTTTACGACGACGGCGACGCGGATAAACTTCGCCCCGAGATACGCCTCATCGACGGACGCACCGGAGCGCAAACGATCATCTCCACTGCCAGCATGCGGCTCAGACCGCTGTCGGGAGCGCGCCAAGCGTTGCGTTCGCGCATCAACTCGGCGCTCGATGGCTGGTCCAGCGAAGAACGCGAAGCGATGGTTGCTGCGCTCGTGCCGCTCCTCACCCCGACGCTCGTCTTCGACCCGCAAGCAACCGAAGTCGCGCGTCGTGAAGCGCTCGCCTCGGTGCCGCCCGCCGTCATCACGCTCAAGCGCAATCAGGTCATCGCCCGCGAAGGCGACACGGTAACCGATCGCGTGCTGGCTCAACTCGAAGCGGTGCGCACCTACGCCGCAACGCAAAGGCGCTCGCACCATTTCATCGGTCTGTTCGTGATCATCGCGGCGCTTTATCTGACGGCTTGGCGCTTCGTGCAAAAAAGGAGCGCAAGCACGAGTTTCGCGCTCTCGCCTGAACGCGCTTTCATGCTGCTCGCGCTGAGCGTCATCGTTCAGACGGTGCTCATGCGCGTCGGTTTTCTCGTCGCCGATAGTCTCGGCTCGCAGAACCTTCATCCGCCGGTGAACGATCCGACACTCTGGACCTTCTCCATCCCGTTCGCTTCCGCAGCGTTGCTGGTCGCCATACTCGTCGATACGCAACTTGCCTTCCTCACCGGACTGATCACCGCCCTCTTCGCCGGGCTGCTCGCGCCCAACGGGATGTTGATGACCTTCTACGCGCTGACCTCCTCTTCAGCGGCGATCTACGGCATTCGACGCTATCGAGAACGGCAGTCAGTGACGATCGCCGGGCTGTTCGCTGGCGCCGTCAACGCCGTAATGGCGGTGGCCGTCATGCTCGCAGCACAACAACCGCTAACGCTCAACGCTTGTCTGCTCGCTGTCGCGTGCGGCGCGGCCAGCGGATTACTGACGACCATCTTCACCTCGGGTGGCTTGCCGATCAACGAATCCCTCTTTGGCATCCTAACCGACGTTAAACTGCTGGAGCTTTCCAACGCCGACCTGCCGATCTTGAGTCAACTGGCGATGCGCGCTCCGGGCACCAACCAACATTCGCATGCCGTCAGTCAGTTGGCCGAAGATGCCTGCCGCGCCATCGGGGCCAATGCGCTGCTGGCGCGCATCGGCGCGCTCTATCATGACATCGGCAAGCTCGCGAGGCCCGAGATGTTCGTCGAGAATCAAACCTGCGAAAATCCGCACGATCGTCTGCCGCCAGCGCAGAGCGCGCGCATCCTGATTCATCACATCACCTACGGATTGCACCTCGCCAAAGAGATCGGCTTGCCGAAACAGATCGCCGACTTCATCCCGCAACATCACGGCACGCGCACGCTCCACTTCTTCCTCCGAAAAGCGCAAGCGGAAGCCGCGCCGGGCGAAACGGTGGATGAAGCGCTCTTTCGCTATCCCGGACCCAAACCGCAATCGAAAGAGGCTGCCGTGATGATGCTCGCCGATTCATGCGAAGCAGCGGTCAGATCCCTGGCCCACCCGGACCCAGAAAACATCCGCGTCATCGTCGGTCGAATCTTCGACGCCGTGGTCAGCGATGGCCAACTCGATGAATGCGACCTGAGCCTGCGCGAATTGAACAAGATCAAAGAGGCGATAACTCACTCGTTGATTGCCATCTACCACCCACGGGTTGATTACCCTGACTTCAATGCGCCCGCCGAAGCCTTGTCGCGCGCTTCGCTTGATGCGGGGCGCGCCACGGTTTACGAAAAACCGTCGCAAGTTCCGATCAGCAAGGGAGGCGAAGTCGAAGACGAAGCCGTCCCACGCTCGCTCTTTTGAGCGCGACGAGACCGCCCCACGCGCTTTCCGAAAAGCCCGCTGCGAGCAGCCCGCGCCTGTTCTTCCAAATCACCTGTGCCACGGGAGCAAGACGGAAGATTGACGTGCCAAGCCACGCCCACAACTTCTATGCCGCTCTTGATAAAGCTCGCAACACGCTCTCTTCACCGCGTCACTTCGGGGCGCTCAATCGTCTTTGCCGAATTCGACTTCGATGGGCCACTGCGCGCTCGGTTCGCGGCGCGGGTTCGAGATGTTCAACCCATATGGCAGATCGGCGGTCGGCTCCACCACGAACCGCACGGCAAGCGGGCGCCCCAAAGAGGCGCGGGCAAGGACCAACCACGAGCGCACGCGCCATTCATAGACGACCTCACGCCCATCTGCGGGCACGAACGCCACGCCGCATGTCGTGCCATCAATCTGCAGCTCGACCCGCGAGCCGCCGATGCGCCCACGCGCATCAGCCGGCACAACCGGTTGCAAGCGAGCACGCACTCTCACTTCAAATATGCGCTGCCAACGGTCGCGCGGCGGAACGACGTATTCGAAGAATCCGGCGCCAGCGCCCCACACATATCCTGCTCCGCTGCCGAGCTTTTCGAACTGCCCTCGTGCAGCTTGTTCGGGCTGAAAACGATAGAGGTCCGCGCGATCTGGCGATGCGTGCGGCAACGCGGCTTCGTCATCGGCGCGACGCGCAAAGGCGAACTGCACCGGCGCAAGATGGCGCGCCGCATCGAAGAGTTCGGCAGGCGGGTCGGCCCGCTGGGCCATGAGTTGCGCCCCGCGCCCCATTTCGTCGCGCACATCTCGATCATCCGGCGTGATGCTGTAGTCGCGACCTGCATCTGGCGTCAAAATCCAAAGCATGGCGCCCGCCACACCGAGCCGTGCGGCGCTGTTGAAGTAAGCGCGCAACCAATCTCGTCGCGAACCTTTGTTCAATCCGCCGCGCGGTATGCCGAACTCGCCCATCACGAGCGGTTTGCCGACGGTCAAGGCCGCAGCCATGCGGTTTTCGAGAAACGGAAGCAGCTCTTCCGGAGCGTTCACGAAGCTGTCTTCATCGTCGCGCGGGTAGTGGTGCACGTCGCAGAAATCGATGTTGGGGATCCGGTGTTCTGCGATCCACTCGCGCCTCTCCCAAGATGTACGGTATCCCCACGTTCCTGGAGTCACGAGATGAAATGGATCGAGCGATTTGATGTACGCGCTCATGTCGGCGACCCATGCCCGCCGCTCGGCCCAACGTCCGGTGGACGCCTGCGCTTCGTTGATCAATTCGTAGCCGAAAATGGTTGGATCGTCGCGGTAGAGGATGCCGGTGATCGTGTTGCGCCGAAGCACGATGCGCGCGACGTGTTCACGGTAAAGGCGGCGCGCCGTCGGGTCGGAATAAAAGGCCATGGCCCGCTCCACGTCAATGCCGTAAGGCGCGCGCTCATCGACAGCATCGATGCCGGCCCAACGCAGGTATTCGGTCACGCCTCCGGTATCGCGCCACCAGTTCGTCAAGCAGAGTTGCACGCGCAAACCCAGGTGCCCGGCTTCGGCGATCACGCGATCGAGATGGACGAACGCCTCTTCGTTCCACTGCTCAGGCGAGCGGCGAAACGTAAGCGGCTCGTCGTCGGCGCTCGATCTGATGCCGCTTCCATCGCCTTCGCCAAAAGCCCAGACGCGCACCACACGCGCCCCGCTCTCTGCCGCCGCGCGGAGCGTCTCGCTCATGTGCTCGCGCTCGCTTCTGCCGTAGATGACGGCGACGTTGGCTCCGACGAAGCGAAAAGGCTGTCCGTCGAGCACGAACTCCGTGCCCCGTACAGCGACGAATCCGGCGCGCGGCGATGGCGAACGCGACGCGCGAAAAAACGCGATGGCCGCACCCGCCAAGATCAGCAGCATGACCACCAGCGCGCCAACGCTCCGTCCTGCTTTAGACATCGCTCGAACGGACGAAACCGATGATGGCGAAAATGGCGCCGAGAACGACGAAGATGTTGAAGAAAGCGCCGACGCTGAGCGTCAAGTTGGCATCGTTGCGCACTGCGCCGACGGCCAGCAACAACAGATGCAAGTGGAACAGGATCATGCAAACCGCGCTCAAGGCGAACCAACGAAACGAAGCGTGCACGCGCCGCGCGCGCGAGAAGCCCAGAAAAGCGGCGATCGCCCAAGCCACGATGCCGCCGACCAACAGGGTGATCAACACCGGAGCGAAAAAGGAAGGGACCGTGTAGACTTCAGACTGCTGCCACAAAAACAGAGCCAAAGACATTCGTTCCTCTCCACCGCAAGATGAAACCACAACGCCCGGCTATGGTATAACTTGACCAGCCGGGCGCAAAGCTCGAACGAGACAACAACAGGATGGCGAGATAAGCCCCGCTCTCGCCGCTCGGTGCCGAGCGATCTCTCTGGTTCCATCCAGACTCTTCGGCGCGTCGGCGTGGTGCGCCTATTGCGTGATGTGTATCTCTTCCTCTTTGTTAACGTGGCGCAAGAAGTACGCCAACGCGCAAATGCACGTCACGGCGATGGCGCCTATCGCCATCCATAGGTGATTGGTCCCGCCCTGCCAATCGACTTGCCCCGTCTCCGGATTGCGATAGGTGGCGAAAAGGTAGAACTGCCAGATGCCAACCGCCAGCATGATCAACCCTACGACCCAGCAGAGGATGTCTATGGTTTTGCTGCTCATATGGACCTCCGGCGTTCGTCTCGATGATCAAGATGAATCGCATGATGACGCGCGTCGCATGGAACGCTCACAAGCCGTGTCGGGGGCGTCGGTTGACCTTTAACGCAGGTACATGTTAACTCCGCTCGGGGCGGGAAGCAAGGGCTTTTTCATGCGACGTTGGGCGATGGTCTCCGCAATCGCCTACACTGGCGGTTTGTTTCGCCGAGCGGGTGAATCGAGCGCTCAAAGGGGCGCGGCGAGCCGAATTCAAAGCGCGAAGAGCGAGCCGTCGGCGTGCGCCTTCGGCGAAAAAGTTCAGTCCGATCACAAAAGAAGCCGCCGCAAGTCGCCTTCGCGTCGCGTAACTGCCTGCCGGTCCAAGTATTCAAGCAAGGGGATGGCGTACTTGCGCGAAACGCCGACAAGCTCCTTGAATGCTGGCACGCTGATCGTCGCTCCGTGATGTCGTTTGTAGGTCTGTAGGCTCGTGAGCAGATCGCGCGCGGCATCGCGGTGAATGATCAATCCCTGGTTCAACTGCACCAAGGTGCCAGCGTCGAGAAGAAGTTTGATCAAGCGACGTGCTCTCTGCTCATGGGCGCGTCCGACGACGCGCGCGCGCGCCAGAGCCTCATCCGCCGTCAGCGCCTCCAATCCCGCACGGCGAAAGATCGCTTCGAATGCATCTCTGAGTGCGGCCTCTTCTGCGGAAAGCTCTATGCGGTGCGTCGCCGCGCGGACCAGTTCTTTTTCTCCGACGAGGCGTCCAAGCCGCTCGGCCTCGGCGAGCGCGGCGCGAAAGATTTCAGATGGGGCGCGGGCCATGACCTTTTCGCGCAACTCTTCGCGCGCAAGACCGCGCGCCAGCGGCTCGCGCAGATGAAAATCCTCGACTACCGACGTCAGCCGTTCAACGAGGGAATTCAATTGCCGACGCGAGATGAACAGGTCTTCGGCAAGAACTACGGCATGGCGCGTGCGGTCCTGATCCAAAATTTCCGTCAAGAAGTCATCGGTCCAGCCCGTGCGCGCCAGCACGTCGGTTCGGCTAATGCCGCGTTCGCCCGCAGCCTCCACCATCGAGAGGAAACGTTCCGTTCCGTCCGCCTCGATCCAGTGCTGCAGGCGCTCGCGCGCTGTGGCCTTTTCGCGTCCGCGGTGTTTCGGCGGATGCGCGTCGATGACGAAACCGCCGGCAATGGTGCGCGCGGGTGCGACGGATCGAACGATGAAACGGTCTTCGGGCAACGCGACCACCGGTTCAGCGAGCAGAAACTGCGCGAAGCCGCCAGCACGAGGTTCGATCCTTCCCGTCGGCTCAAGCACGCGCACGCGCGCCGAGGTCTCGGCGGCGCCGATGTGCACATGCACGTTTGCGCGCGTCACCAGCGGTCCCCCACCTTCAAGCACTTCGATCCAAGCATCGAATGCGCGCGTTGCGCGCAAACGTCCAGCGGGGACGAGCGTCATGCCGCGCCGCAGGCTCGCCGCCTCGACGCCGCTCAAGTTAACGGCCGTCCGCCATCCCGCTTCCGCCTGTTCGACGCGCCGCCCGTGCACTTGTAGTCCGCGCACGCGGACGCGCGTTGCAGCGGGAAGCAGTTCGACCTCATCCGCCACACGCAACGACCCGGCGATCAACGTGCCCGTCACGACCGTGCCGAAACCATGCACGGTGAAGACGCGATCGATGGGCAAGCGCATCACCAAGTGCGACCGTCGCGACTCGAGCTTCAACGCAATGCGACGCAGTTCATTCTTGAGTTGGACCAGCCCCTCGCCTGTCAGCGCGCTCGCCGCGATGATCGGTGCCCCGTCAAGGAAGGAGCCGCGTACCAGATCCTCGACCTCTTCGCGCACGAGCGCTAACAGGTCATCTTCAACTAAGTCGCTCTTGCTGATGACGACGAGACCGCTTTTGATGCCGAGCAGCCGACAGATATCGAAATGTTCGCGCGTCTGCGGCATAACGCCCTCATCCGCGGCGACGACCAACATGACCAGATCGATGCCGTGCGCACCGGCGAGCATGTTGCGCACGAAACGTTCGTGCCCCGGCACATCCACGAAACCCAGATGCACGTCTCCCAGATCGAGTTCAGCGAAGCCCAGATCGATGGTGATGCCCCGCTTCTTCTCCTCCGGGAGGCGATCCGTGTCCGTGCCCGTCAGCGCGCGCACGAGCGCCGTTTTACCATGATCTATGTGGCCGGCTGTGCCGACGATGACCGCTCGCATTGGGTCTCCTTCCACCACCTCGCCGTTTCTGAACAGGGGGCACATGCTTTCAACGAAGCGCTAACACCGCAATCTATTTGACGATCTCGAAATCGGTCCACTGTGTGGCGATGCGCTGCTTGTCGAGCAGATCGGTGACGATGATCTGCAAAACGTATTCGCCCGGCGCAATCTCCTTGCTCAATCGAAGTCGGCCTGCGGCTTGCAACGCCCGCATGTTGGTGTTCGGGCCTAGTTCGAAGTCGTTAAGCTTGCCGACGAACAGGGGCTGTCCATCGCGATACAGACGCACTTGTGTCCGCAGTTGCGGGCGTCCGGTCTTCCCGTCAAGCTTCGGATTGTAGATGATGAAACCGTAGTCCACCAGTGCGCCGGGGGGAAAACGTCGCACGGCTGGTCCGATGGTGGCCACCGTAGCTTCGCCCTCGCTCTTTTGCTCGCCTTCTTTCGGCAGACTCCCGGCGAGAATGATGCCTGAGAGCGCCAGACGCCTCTGCTTCAGGTCGGGGACCTCGATGAAACGATTGGCTGAGCCGATCCGTTCGGAGGCCGCATCGCGCACGGCGACGCGCAGTTGATATGCGCCCGGCTTCTTGACAGGGACGTTCATCGTGTAGATCAAACCGTTCTTTCTCAATGTTTCGAGCAGCTCACCGCGCGCGCGCATGGTGTAGGTCCGGTTCGTCTCGCTGACGGGCTTGCCATCAGCATCGAACGTGATTGCCCATATGTCCATCACGGACTTGGACCAGCCATCGGCTTCCAGCTTCCACGTCAATTCGCCCCCGTTGATCAGCAGCAGCGACCGCATCACGGGACCGAACTTCGGATCGGCGAGGAAGATCGAAGTCAAACGTAGATCAACCCCTCCGGAAGCGAAGGGAGAAGTGAGCGCAGCCATCAACTGTTCGCTGCGCGTGCGGCGCACGGGGCGCGCCTCTTCATCGGTGACGCCGTAGAAGCCCGTGCGCGACCGAACTCGCAATCCAGTCCGTCGCACCTTGACGACGATTCGATGGTAGCGGCGCCGCCCTGCTTGGTCGAAGGTTGATTCGTCGGGGCGGTAACCGAGCAGGTAGTAACCGCGCTGATCTTCCAGCACGCGGTGAATCCCCTTGGCGATGTCGTTCGTGTTGCGGATGAAGAGGCCGCCCGTTTGTTGCGCCAAGTAGTTCAATCCGTTCTGCGACTCAAAGTATGAGAGGCGACGATCGCTCAAACTCCGTTCGATCTCCTCTGGCCCCATCCCGCCCACCTCATCCGCTGCCGTCAGACCGAGCGTCGGCAGGCCGCGCGCATCAACCGTGTAGATGACGACCGATGCGCGGTTGGCGAGATCGATCAATCGGCGCAAAGCGTCGAGCACGCGCGTGCTCTCGCCCGAGCGGTTGAAAATCGGTACGCCATCGGAGACGAGCACCACCGCTTTTCGCCCTGGCAATTCGCGCAGCCCCCGAATGACGAAATTCAACGCGCCGAGCGTGCCGACAGTGAAGATCTCTTCGCGAAACTCGTCAAGTGCTTGTTCGCTGCTCGGACGAGCAAGACTGCTCTCCGTCGCCGCCCCATTCGTTTGCGCGCTCCTCGCATCGTCGGATGGATTGTTCGGTCCGTTTCTCAAGAGGTCGCGACGAATGGGCGCGAAGGCGCTGATGCCGCCTCTTCCGAGCGGATACCAGCGTATGCGCTCAATGGCCGCATAGAGCTGCCTTTTGTCAGTCGTAAACTGCTGAAGCGCGCCGACGCCGGCGCTGGTGCGGACGATGGCGACGAGATCTTCCGGGCCGACCGCATCGCGCACGAACTTTCTCAAACCATCGCGCACAAAGGCCGTGCTCTCGAACGACAAGCTGAGATCATCGACCACCACCGCGATGATGCGCCGTGCGCGTCCCGGTTCCACTCGTCGCGGCGGCATTGGGATCACCGGGTTCGCCTCGCGCCGCATCGGCGTTGGGTCGGTGGCGCGCGAACCGAAATCGATGTAGGCGAAGTTGGTGATCTTTTGCGGTCGGCCATCTTCGAGCAACTCGAAATCTTCCGCTGTGAGATCCGTCACCGGTTGCCCATTCTTATCGGTGACGACCGCATCAACCTGCACCAAGTTCGTCGTGACCCGAACCACCGCATCTTCTTCCGCGGGCATCTGCGTCGCTTGACCGCTTGCTGAAGGAGCGGGTTGCTGTCCTGAAGCCGACAGCAACACAGCACATAGAACCGTGATCAGGATGAGAAAACGTCCGCTCATCTTCTGCTCCGAAGCCGAAATCTTTTGCGACGGACTAGCTTTTTTCCGCCAAATGTGCCATGCTTCGCCAAATTAAACATAGTTGGGAGAGATTATGCCAGAACAAGCGAAAAATGGTGATACCGTTCGCGTCCACTACACGGGGCGGCTGGAGAGCGGCGAGATCTTCGATTCTTCCGAGGGCGGCGAGCCGCTTGAATTCGAGTTGGGGGCTGGTCAAGTGATCGCCGGATTCGACGAAGGCGTGCGAGGAATGCAGGTCGGCGAGACGCGCACCATCGAGATCCCAGCCGAAGAGGCTTACGGCGAACGGGTCGAAGCGCTAGTGCAAACCATCCCGCGTCAAGGGATCAACCTTGAGACGGAGCCGGAGGTCGGCATGAACCTCGTGCTGCAACTTCCCGACGGCAGCCAAATCCCGGTCGCCGTCACGGACGTCACGGAAAGTTACATTACGCTCGATGCCAACCATCCACTCGCCGGGCAGAAGCTTATTTTCGATGTGGAACTCGTAGAAGTGAAGCGCTCCGCATAAAGCTGTTCCAAAACCTCATCCCGGACGAAACCTTCTCGGCCCATCTACATGGTCGAGAAGGCTTCGTCGTCTCATCAAATCGCCCGACATGAGCGAAGGATCTTTCGCTTGCGCTCGGTCGGTTCTTCGGAAGTGAGAAGATAGGCATGCACAAGCGAAAGAGATCACGAGTAAAGACCGTTTTTCAGCTCATCGCCAGACGGCACGTCGGTCGCGGGAAGATCGCGAGGCAGCGATCTTGCGCTCAAGCGCAAAGAGTGCACGCAGGACGAGTCTGATCGTCACCTGCGCCAGACGATCTTTCCGCCAACAATCGTTAGCTTCACTCTGCCATCTTCGTCGAGCGCCACCAAGTCAGCCCGTTTCCCTTGTTCGATCGTGCCGCACAAAGCTTCGACGCCGAGCAACCGAGCGGGATTAGTGGCTGCCATGCGCGCGACCTCTGTTAGCGGCGTCCCCAAAGAGAGCATCATGCGCACAGCATCGCTCATCGAGATCACCGATCCAGCGATGCTGCCGCGCTCGTTGCGCGTGCGCCCATCTTGCACCGTGATCGTCTCGCCCCACAGACGATAATCGCCATCGCCGAGCCCGGTGGGCGCAACCGCATCGCTGATGAGCGCTAATCGTTCCGCCGTTTTGCATTTCAAAATCAGACGGAGCGTCAGCGGATCCAGATGAACGCCGTCGGCGATCACGTCACACGAAACATCGTCGCGCAGCAAACCCCATCCGATGGGGCCGGGTGCACGATGATGTAGCGGCGCCATCGCGTTCATGAAATGGGTCATGTGATGCGCGCCCGCTTCGCACGCTTCGTCGAGCGTTCGGACATCGGCACGCGTGTGGCCGATGGCGATCACCCAACGGCGACGACGAAACTCGCGCACCAATTCGATGCCGCCCTCGATCTCCGGTGCGAGCGTCGTCATGTGAACCGCGCCCGGCCTGCGGATCGTTGGAAGCACGTCGAGATCGGATCGCGTCGTGTATGTGCGGAAGTATCGTGTCCGCAACGCGCCGCATTGAGCGGCATTGACGAACGGTCCCTCGTAATGCACGCCAAGCGCACGCGCCGCCAGATCACCTTTTGCCGCGCGCTCGTCCTGCTCTGCCATGAGCTTTTCGATCGCCTCGACCGCGCGACGGTAATCTTCGTCCGGCGCAGGCACAAGCGTCGGAAGCCAAGCTGTTACGCCGTGTTCAACCAGAAAGCGCGCAACACGACGGAGACCTTCGACCTCCCCTTCCGTCGCATCTACTCCCATTGCGCCGTGAATGTGCACGTCGATGAACCCGGGAAGAAGGGCGAGGCCATCGAGATCGAGCGCCCTATCGGCGCGCGCGCTTTGATCCCATTCGAAAACGCGCGCGACACGCCCATTCTCGACCAACACGCTAGCTCCTTCGACAACCCTATCCGGCAGGACGAGACGCACGCGACGCAACAGCAGTGTTTCGCTCACGTTGTCAGTCATGACGTGAATTCGAACTTTGACCTCCTCACAGCGCTTAATACGGGTCCACAGCGGTCATCCCCGAATGACGTTGATCCCTAACGCAAGGTCCGGGATGACGCGCGAGCTAATCGAATCGCCGCGTTTACACACTATGAGACTCTAAGTATTCGAGCAACGGATAGCGCGCGAGCTAATTGAATCGCCACGTCCCATAACTTCACGCGCTTGATTATGACTCACCTGCTGACTCGGCATACAGTTCTCGCGCGCCAGATCTACAAGCCAGGCTTTCCGAATGCGAGTCCGCACATAAAGCGGCACCTTCACGTTCCGGTTGTGACCCGCTTTCCGCCGATTTGACGATCACGTCTTCTTCGCTGATTGATCGCCGCCGTTAAATACCTCGCATCGATGATAACACAAGCAGAAAACGCAATCGGTGAAGTTTCAAAGGGGGCGGAAGGCAAAACTCCCGCCCCGCAAGATCATGCCGACTGCGTTCAAAACTGGTAGCGCAGGGAGAATTGCACGACGCGCGGGCTGTATTGCGTCGCCACTCTGACGATGCGACCGAAGGTCGAACTAGCCAGATCTTCGATCGGAAAGCCGTATTGCACGTGATTGAACGCATTGAACATATCGGCGCGAAAGATCAGACGATGGTTCTCGAAAGGCAGCTTGAAAGTCTTATAGATGCCGATGTCGAAGTTTTTCACGCCATCGGCAAAGAACGTATTGCGACCGAGAATGCAGCAACCGTAATCGCGCACGGTCGGAGCGCGAAAAGACTCGCGTGGAAGCAAGGCTTGCGAATTCGCCGGGTCGTTGATGCGCCGATAAAGGACCGACGGATCAACAAGGGCCGGGCGGGTCTCATTAAAGCCGTCGAAGTTTAAATCTCCGAACCCAGCACTGCTGCTGACGGTAAACGGAGTGCCGCGAACCAACTTCACCACTGTGGAGATGACCCAACCGCCCAGCGCTCGTCCGAGAAGACCGCGCTGTTCGCGGAAGAACGGCAACCGATAGGTGCCGAAGAGAGTGAAGCGATGGCGCGTATCGAACCGCGATAATCCGCGCGACGCGCGCGGATCGGGCCCCAAGATGTTCGAATCGCCGGGGCCAAGAAAGGTCGCTTCCGAAGTCGTATCTATCGCCTTGCTCCACGTGTAAGCCATCTGGAACGATGCCCCTTGACTCAGCCGTTTATTCCATTCGATTTGCAAGCCGTTGTAGTAACTCCACGAACCATTGCTCACCAATGTGTTGGTCGTAAAGCGCGGATCGGGACGCCGTTCGTTCAAACGCGGCAAGCGCACGCTGTACTCAAACGGACCGATGGGAACCGGGTTCGGGCACTGTGCAGTGGTTGGGATTCCCGTCAATCCGGTGCCCGCACATTGTGGATCGGCGGCCAAACGCAGAGTCCGCCCGCGCACATCGACGCGACGCGGATCGTTCGCTGGAAGACTGCTCAAGTTGTAGAGCGCCGAAGGCGCGTTGTTCGGATGATCAACGACGACGACATCGCCCGCAAGCGGGAGGTTTTCGAGCGCGTAACGCAAAAGCCCAATGCCGCGATTGCCCGTATAGCTTAAACGGAGCGCCGATTTCCACCGAAGCTGCCGCTCGAAGGTCAGGTTCCATTGCTGCGTGTAAGGCATGCCGAGATTCGGATTGATGTGCGCTTCGGCGTGGCGGACGGTCTGCGGACCTGGGACAAAGACGAACCCGTTGGTCGGATCAGCCAAATTGTTGCTGTTGCTAAAGCTCAAGAAGATAGCATTGGGCGGATTGAAACGCACGGTCGCGCCCGATTGCGAAAAGATCGATTGAAAGAGGCGCCCGTGGAAGATCCCGTAGCCGCCGCGAAAAGAGGAGCGCCCCGGTCCACCGAACAGCTTCGCCCAGAACCCCTTTTCGAAATCGGGACTCCACGCAAAGCCGATCCGCGGCTCAATGTTGTCTTTGTCGTCACTGAAGCCATAATCGATACGCTTCTCCCGTTCGCGCGGGGCCGAGACGTACTCGTAGCGGATGCCGAGGTTGAATGTTAAGTTCGGACGTACCTTCCAGTTATCTTCGGCATAGAAGTTAGATTCGTTGATCCTGTTTTCGAGAAAGAACGGCCCGTAACCCTTCTGAAAGGTCGTCACGCAACCGTTCAAGAAGGCGATGTAAGCTGAACCGTAATCCGTACCACCGCAATTGCGGCCGAACGTGTAAAAGCCGCGCGAGAAGTTATCCGCGACGTCATCCAAGTTCTGGCGCCTGATGTCTGTGCCAGCCTTGAAGAAGTGATTGCTGCCGAAGACGGTCGAAAGGTTATAGACGAACTGATTATCGGTTTGCCAGCGATTGATCGGGAAAGCTCCCGCGTTGCCGATGATGCTTCCGGCAACGGGACTGCCGCTGAAACGGATGATCGGCGTGTCATTGCCAGCTTTGATGCCGACGAGCGTGGTGCGCAACCCCAGACCGTAACGGAATTCACCGACCGTCTGTGGCGTGAAGACGTGCGTCCAAGTCAACCCCGCGTTCTGCTGCTTGTTGTTCTGTTTCGTCGCCTCTCCGATAATGATATCTTCGTTATCGAAGATTTGGCGCGTGTATTGATAGCGCACCGTGACGGTGTTCGATTCGTTCGGCACCCAGTCCAAACGCCCCGAGTAGTCCTTGAGCGGTCGGTCGAAACCAACCTGTCCGGTGAAGGTGCGCGGACTGCGCGGATCGTTGGGCGCAAGATTGGCCGGAAAGCGCGCGATCACCGATTGGATGAAGGCGCGGTTCGATGGTGTGTCGTTGGCCGGCGTGACTTTGAAAAACAAACTCCCATCCCGCTCCTGCGGCAACAGAAGATCGCGCGTATAGGAACCGGCGCCGCTGTTGCGCACTTCGTCGAAACTGACGAAGCCGAAGAGCCTGTTCTTGATGAACGGGAAACCGAGCGTGAACCCGTACTGGTTGCGCCGATTGACCGGCTTTTTCGCGCCGGGAGAGAAGATGTTCAAAGTCGCGTTGAGCGCGCTGTCGTTGTGATAAAGATATAGGTCGCCGTTCACGCGGTTCGTCCCCGACTTCGTTTGCACGAGGACCACGGCGCCGTAGCCGCGCCCGAATTCGGCGCTGAAGTTATTGGTGATCACCTGAAACTCTTTGATCGTCGAAAGCGACACGCCTTGTCGATTCTGATTTTCCGATGAATCATCGTTGTTGACGCCGTTGATCTGAAAGGTCGCGCCGCGCGTCCCCGTGCCGTTGAAATTGATCGAAGATCCTGAAGAGAGGGTCGGGTTGTTTTGACCGCTAGTCGGATTCTCTTGAAAGCCCGTAAAAGTTTCAGCCAATGAGAGGAACCCGTTGTAACCTTGATTGAAGGTCGGTTTATCCAACACCTCTTCAGCAGTGAGCGATTGTTTGATCTCAGCGTTGGTCGTGTTGATCGGCGGCGGCTCTTCCGTCACCGTCACTTCACCCGTGAGGGTCGGGTTGAGCGTGAAATCGACGATCACCGTTTGGTTGAGCGTGACTTCGACGTTTTCACGCACGACCGTCCCAAAGCCTTGACGCGAAGCGGTCACGGTGTAACGTCCGAGCGGCAAGTAGGGCGCCGCGTAGAAGCCTTCCGCGTTGGTCATCACGTTGCGCTCCTGTCCGGTTTCGACGTTGCGGATACTGACGCTCGCCCCGGCGATCGCCGCACCGTTCGTATCAGCGACCGTGCCTTGCAACGTCCCGCTGACGGTCTGTGCTCGAACGGTGGAGGCGAATAAGATGAGCGTTGCGAGGACCGAAGAGGTAAGCCCGGTGACGATTTTCCTGTGCATCTCTCTTTTCCAGCTCGCTTCTCGATTGGATGAGTGACCTTGAATCGTCGCCATTTTATAGGTCGGCCTCCCATAACTCAAACTGTAAGATCTTATCCATAGCATCATGTTTCCTTATGCTTGAGGGAGTTGCCGTCTCCGGCGTGCGGTGAGCCGTTCTGCCAGTCACCCCCTTTCAAAAAAGACGAGGGAGGATCAGCGTCCTCCCTCGAAGAAAGCATGAGACCAAATTTTCCTAGAAGAAGAATTTCACTCCGAGCTGAATGACGCGCGGGTCGCGCGTCGAGGTTACAGCGCCGAAGTTGGCCGCCGTAATGCCGGTGCTGAGCGTTCTGAAGTTGGTGTGATTGAAGATATTGAACGCTTCGCCGCGAAGCTGCAGCCGCGTGGTCTCGCCGAAATAGACGTTCTTGGTCAACGTGAGATCGAAGCGGTAAGTGGGGAATCCGTTGACCACGCCGCGCCCCGCATTCCCGACGCGATTTTCGCCGACGACGTCTCTGAAGCAGTTCGTGTTGAACCACTGCTGCGGCGTATTTGGCGCTCCCTTGTTTGGGTCGCAGATCATGTCAGGACGCGGGCCGGAAGCCGAGAGGCCGAGGAAGCCTAAACCGGCGGGATCAGCCCCGGCGGTTGTTACGGTGAAAGGCAGCCCTGAGTAGGCAGTCACGATCCCGGAGACCTGCCACCCACCGAGTAAACGACCAGCGAAATCTCTGCGTTCCCTGAACCAAGGCAATTCGTAGATGTAGTTGATCGAAAGGATGTGGCGCCGGTCAAGCTGCGCTCTCCCGTACTCGGAGCGGATGTCGTAGGGATTCTGCGGTGCGGTCGAGCGATCGGTTTGGTTGTCGGTCAGGTTCTTCGACCATGTATAAGCCAAGTTCACCTGCGAATTCCCGCGGAACCGCTGCTGGAGGAAGAACTGCATGCTGTTGTAGTTGGAATTGAAGCGCGTTTGGATCATGTTGATGGCGCGGTAACCGCGATACGGGCGTATCTGGTCCAAGATCAATTCCTGCGCCGAGCTGGTGAAGATCTGTCCCGGCGATTGACAGGGCACCGTGTTGCCCGAAGCGTCCCGACACTGCTGCCTGAGAGCAAATCCTGGAGGCAACAAGTTTATATCGACGATGCCCGGCAGATGCGTTCCCTTCGACCCATAATAGCCGATAGTGAACAACGTTCGCGAGAAGAGCTGATGCTGCACGTCGAGCGACCAGTGCTGGTAGTACGGCGTCTTCCAATTCGGTTGCACGGCCCGAACGGTCAACGCGGCGCTGGACACGAAGGGCGTTCCAGCTGTGGGGTTGTCAAGCCGCGTTCCGGTGATGATCACCGAACGATTGAAGGGAGGGTTGATGCCGATGTTTTGCAACCAGATTCCGACCAGCACCTGATCGTGATAGACGCCGTAACCTGTGCGTACGGCGGTGCGTCCCTTGCCGAACGGATCCCAAGCAAGGCCGATACGTGGCGCGAAGTTCGTCTTCGGCGTTTCAGCCAAATATTTGCCGTAAGGTGACGGTTTTCCGCCCAAATTGGTGTTCGTCGTGTTGACGATGATCCCGTTGAGCGGGTCGCCCGTGTTGGGGACGACGTTTCCTCCGCCATCAACTTGTGGCGCTTTGGCTGGATCGAACGCACGTGGATCGAAGTTCGACAAGCTGTTCAACGCATCGTAGGGCTGGCCGAAATAAGAGTAACGCAACCCGTAGTAAAGCGTCAGATTCGGGCGGAGGCGCCACTCGTCTTGTCCGTACAGCTCGAAGTTTCGCAGCCGCAGATCGGCCGTGATGTCACGTGCGTCCTGCCTGAAATCCACTGGTCCTCCGAGGAGGAAGTAGGCCCACCGTTGCAAAGCAGTCAACTGCCCCGTAGTAAAGGGCCGTCCATTGGCTGGATTGATGCCGGAAGTTGGGCGTCCTGTAGAGGGGAAGTTGCTAAACTGTCCCTCATTGAAACCGCCGAGGGCGTTCTCGTGCTTGCGGTAGCGCGTGATCAGCGCGCCGAATTTCGTCGTGTGCGTCTCGATGATCTTCGAGAGGTTGAACTGCACGGCGTGATTGCTGGAGAAGTTGTCGTATGGACCAAAGCCAGCGATGCCGGTAAAGCCGATGCCTGTCAGCGTCGGCACGCGCCCGCGCGTGTTCGTAAAAGGCAGCGGGACCTGCACCGAGGGGCTGTTGGCTTGATTTATCTTGCCGACCACTTTGCTCAAGATCGCGCCGTAAGAGAAGGTGTATCCGCCATCAATGACCAACGTCGGACTGGCCACGTAGGTGAACCTGAAGACGTGTGTGCGGCCTGGTGAGTCGGTCTCGGTGGTGGAAACGCCTGGGATCGGCACACCGCTCGAAAACAGAGCCAAAGCGTCCAACGTGGGGATCGAATCGTTCTGGAAGCGATAGAAAGCCGACAACTTGTCACTGAACTTGTGATCGAGCCGTAGGATCTCTTGCCGGAAGCGGGACACATTGCGTGCGGTCGAGATGAGCGTGAAGTTGGCGTCCGGCTCCGGCAAGTTGGCGTAGAACTCGTTGATGTACGCCTGCGCTACGGGGTTGATGTTCGTGATGCGATTCGACCTTTCAAGGCAGGTTGATCCCGAGAGGCGCACGCAGACATCTACGGGGAAGATCCCCTGTCGCAAGGCTTTGGTCGGAATAGTGGCAAGCAGCGTCGGATAGCGGATATCGCGCCGCCACTCCTGCGAGAAGAAGAAGAAGGTCCGGTTCTTCCCGCTGTAGAAGAGCGGGCCGCCTTCGCCGAAGCGCGGCAGGTAGACCGGTCCGCCAAGCGTCCAGCCAAAATTATTGTAGCGGAAAGGCGGCCTTTTGGCCTTGCCGTCCTCGAAACCGACAGGCGCACGTTGATTATTGAAGAACGTGTTGGCGTTCAGCCTTTCATTGCGCACGAACTCGTAAAGAGTCCCGTGAAATTCGTTCGTTCCGGACCGCGTAACGACGTTCACTTGACCGCCGCCGCTACGCCCGCTCTCTGCTGGGTACAAGCTGCGCAAGACTTTGAATTCACCGATGGCATCTACGCTCGGGTAAGTTTGAATCGTCAGGTTCGATCCACGGTCTGTCGTATCGGCCCCATCCACCGCCCAACTGTTCGAACTGCTGCGCGCGCCATTGACGGAGATGGCGACGATGTTCGCCTGCCCTTCAGGATTGGTCGTGCCGACATAGACCTGATCGTCTAGATTCGACGACACGCCGGGCATCAACACCGTCAACTGAACGAAGTTACGATTATTGAGGGACAACTCCCTCACCTGTGTCCCGGAGATCAAGTTAGCAGCCGTCGGCGTCTGCAAGTCGACTTGCAACGGCGTCGATTCCACCGTCACGATCTCAGCGATGTTCCCCGGCTCTAGGGTCACCTCCAACGTCCGCCGTTGATTGACATCGAGCTTGACCCGGCTTTCTACATACTTCTTGAAGTTCGGCGCTTCGACTGTCACCTCGTAATTGCCGACCGGCAAGAAAGGGGCTGAGAAAGCACCGTTTTCATCGGTGGTGAGCGTTCTTACCGCGGTGCGTTTGTCCGTGTCGGTGATGACCACCGTCGCGCCAGCGACCACGGCTCCAGTGGGATCTTTCACCGTTCCAACGATCGCTCCCGTGATCTCTTGCGCCGAAGCGCCGCTGGCGCTTAGAAGCAAGACCGAGATCGAAAGAAGCCGAAACGCTATCATTTTGAGACTTCTTTTCATGATGATCCTCTCCGTGAAAGTAAAATCATTGCCCAGTAGAACAAAATCTTCTCGATCGGTCTCGACTCAATCTGCTGCGCCCGATGTCGCACCGCGCAGCGCGACGCCCGGACGCGCGCCGGTCATCCGACCTTCGCTCAAAACCGGCTGACCGTTGACGATGACGTAGCTGATCCCGACCGGGTATCGATGCGGTTGCTCGAACGTCGCCCGGTCGGCGATCCTCTGTGCATCGAAGATGACAATGTCTGCCGCATAGCCTTCACGCAACAAACCGCGGTCGCGCAAGCGAAAGGTCTGTGCTGGCAAAGAGGTCATCTTCCGCACCGCATCCTCCAAAGAGAGGAGGCCGAGTTCGCGCGCATATCGACCCAACACACGGGCATTGTTGCCGTATCCGCGCGGATGTGGCACGCCTTCGCCGAAACGACGGACGCCAGCATCCGCAGCGATCATCGCCCACGGTTGGCGCATGATCCGCTGCACATCCTCTTCGCTCATCACGTGATAGACCATGCTGGCCCCGCCAGCGACGAACATCTCGATGATCTGTTCGACCTGCGCATCGAGGCTGCTTTTACCGCGCGCCCGCTTTGTGACATCGACAATTGAAAGGCCATTAAAAGATTTGTCAGGCTCGTAGTTGGCGACTATCGCGTAAGAGTAGTCCTTGAAGCCTCGCCCCTTAAGACCATCTTTCATCTCTTTGCGGACGCGCCCGCGCGTTGCCGCATCGGTCAGTCGGGCTTTCGCCGCTTCGCGCCCTCCGGCACGCACCCAATCGGGCAGCAGCACGTCGAGCGATGTCGAAGAGGCTGTGTAAGCGTATTGGTCCACGGTCACCTGCAGGCCGCGTGCGCGGGCCTGTTCGACGAGCGCGATGCTCTCTGTGCTGCGCCCCCACAGCTTGCGGCTCGAAATCTTGAAATGAGAGATCTCCACCGGAATGCCGCTCTCTTCGCCCACACGAATGCTCTCGCGGATGGCATCGAAGACGCCGTTCCCTTCGTTGCGCATGTGCGTCGCGTAGATGCCGCCACGCCGCGCTGCCACGCGCGCGAGAGCGATTAATTCCTCCGTCTTTGCATAGGTGCCGGGAACATAGATGAGCCCAGTGGAGAGTCCCAACGCACCTTCTTTCATTCCTTGTTCGACGAGCGCCTCCATTTGCCGTAGCTCTTCCGGCGTCGGTGCTCGGTTCTCTTGTCCCATGACCTTGGCGCGCACGCTCCCATGCGCGATCAAGGTAGCGATGTTGACGGCGAGCGGCTGCTCTTTGATTCGACTCAAGAATTTTCCGACCTCGGCAGTCGATGTGCCGCAGTTGCCGGTGATGAGCGTGGTGACGCCCATGCGTATGAAATTCTCGGCATCGGGTTGGTTGTAGATGTTCTCGACATGCGCGTGGACGTCGATGAAACCGGGCGCAACGATTTTGTCTTGGGCATCGATCATTCGACGCGCTTCACGCGGATCGATCTGCCCGATCCGCACGATGCGCCCATCCTTGATCGCCACGTCAGCGCGATACCAAGGATTGCCTGTGCCATCGACGATGCGCCCCTGCGCGATCAAGAGATCATATGCGGGTTCCGTAGCGCGTTCGGCCTGCAATGCTTGAACGCCGGCCGCCACGGCGACTAGTAGGACGATGAGAACATTTGTGCACCGTGCTCTGAACATTCCTCTTTAAATCTTTGTTGAGAAAGCGGTCTCCGCAACTCGTTGCAGAGACCGCCTTCGTCGCCGCTAGAAATTGTACTTGATGGAAAACTGCACCTTGCGCGAACTGCTGACTACGCCATCACGTATGCGCCCGAAGACCGAACTCGTAATCGTCGCCGTCGGAATGCCGAAGGACGGCGTGTTGGTTACGTTCGTCGCCTCAACCCGCAGCTCGAGATTCTGATTCTCGGTGAAACGGAACCTCTTCCCAAGCATCATGCTGAGATCGAAGAACGAAGGGCCAGTGAAGAAGTTTCGCCCAGTGTTGCCGATCTGCCCCGGGGCTGGCGTAGAAAACAGCGCTCGCTGGCTCGGGTCGAAGAAGTAGAGCGTCGTTTCGGTCGGACCCTGTTCGTCGTGCAGCCTCCCCATGTCGGGACTGCAGCCCTGACAGTTAGCTGGCGATTGCACGACGTTGCTGACCGTGTTGGAACCCGAGTAGACCGTAAACGGCCTTCCCGATTGCCACCGGACAAGACCAGCTAGCTCCCAGCCGCCAATCAGCAGATCAAGGCCCCGGCCAACATCGCCAGCAAAGCGGCGCCCAGAACCGAACGGCAGTTCGAGGACGAAAGTACCGGTGAAGCTATGCCGCCGATCGAAATCCGAGCGCGCGTAGTTCAAGCGTCGGTTATAGATGTTGAATGGCGTGCTCGACGCGGATTGCGCGTTGCCGCGGCTGGCGACCGAAAAGGTCGGATCGAAAGAGCGCGTGTCGAGCGACTTGGAGAGAGTGTAGCCGAACTGGAAGCCGATGCCGCGACGGAAACGCCGTTGCACTTGCGCTTCGAAAGCGTGGTAGGTAGAGAAGTCGTTGCTGTCGAGCACGACCAAAGCGCTCGAAAACTGCGGGAAAGGTTGGAAGAAGAATGGACTGAATCCTGCCAAAGTGAAAGGCGCAACGCCGCCCTGATTGCGCTGCGCAATGGAAGCGGCAACAGCGGCCACCGATCCCAAAGCCAAAGACGAGGGGAAAAGGCGCCTTATTGTTTGCGAACCGGTCTCGCTCGGCAATCGTCGCGTATCGAACCTCATCAGATCGTTGATGAGCTGGCTTTCGCCGCCGTTGCGCACGATATTGAAGGCTTCCAAGAAGCCGTTTCTGAAGATATCCACTTGGTTGACATCGTAGGCGCCATAGAGATTGTGTGCTCGGCGACCGATGTAGTAGAGTTCGACCACCGTGTTCCAACCAATCTCTCGCTGCAAGCTAAGCCCCCATTGATGCGTTTGCGGAGAGCTCATGCTTGGATCGGTCACAGTGATGCTTCGCACGCCGAAAGGTGGAAGCTGGCGCAACTGAGCCGGAGTGGTGCTAGCTGGTGGTGCCAGCGCCGGAAGTCCCTGGCGCAATCGCCCGCCGTTTTGACCGAAGGATTGCTCCGTCACAGCCAGAGTCAATCCCGGCGTGCTCTGAAAGATGCTCGAGGATAGGACGAAAGTGTTCATGCGGTCATAAGCCAGTCGATAGTTGGCTCGAAGCGAAGTCTTGCCATCGCCGAACGGATCCCAAGCCAGCCCGACGGTTGGTCCGAAATTGTTCCAATCGTCGTCGAACAACTTGCCCTCGACCCACCGCAGATCGTTCGCCGGAGGCTCACCAACACGGATTGGCCGGTTGGGACGAAACACGCGGCTGCCTTTGCCACCCCGCGGCGAGAGTCTGACCTCCCATCGCAAACCGTAATCGAGCGTGAGGGTCGGCCGGATCTTCCACGTGTCTTGAACGTAGAAGTCGTATTCAGGATAGATGGCCGTAAAGAGGAAGCGCGTTCCTCCAGGTGCCCACTGTTGGTCGGAAGCAGCCACAAAACCTTGGCTGATGTTACCGATCCGGCCGAGCATGATATTGATCAGGGATTGCAAGGTGGGGCGATCGAAAGTGGTGTTGATATCAGCCGGCAAGCGAAAAGCGATCGGATCCACGGTATTCACGCCCGTGGAAAAATCCGCCAGAGGCAATGGCTGCGATCCGGCGATCGACCCTCGGTTATCGAAGTGCTTCTGGTAGCGGAAATTGATGCCACCTTTGATCGTGTGTGACCCCCGGACATACGTCAGATTGTCGACAAACTGATAGGTGGTCAGCGTCCGCGCGTTGTAAACGCTCTGGAAGTACGGCAATGGATCGGTGATCAAACCGAAAGTGAACGGCGGATTGTTGGGACCGTTCGGATCCGGGTTATTGAAGCTGAAGGTGAACCGATTGAAGCCTGCGACGAACTCGTTCGTGATCGATGGCGATGGAGAAGTGCGCCAACTGGCCGCCAAGTTGCGCGGACGCCGGATGGTATTCACAGTACACGGCGTATTCGGAAAAGCTTGCCATCCAGCATTGACGAAGTCGCACAACGTATCCTGACGACCATGCGCGTAACGCACGAAGACAGTATTAGTGGAGTTGATGACGTGATCCACCCTGAACACGTAATCTTCCTGTGCCTCGCGCTGCGGCGCAACGAATGTAAAGCCCGCCGTGTTAAGGCCATCGCCAACGGAAAAGTCGTTGGGCAGCGGCGTGATATTGATCACGCTCAGCACGCGCGGATCCAAGCCGATCCCTTGCGGATCGTTCTGCGCGATGTTGTAGGAACCGACACGCACGCCCGGCAAAACGTTGCCGCTGCGATCGACAACGCTCGGAGAATTACGCCCGCCAATGACGTAGCGGAAGATCCCTTGACGTGCCTCTCTGGTCAGCACGGTCGAGGTTACGGCGCGACTTTCGCTCGTCCTCAATCCCTGGAAGTTGAAGAAGAAGAAAGTCTTGTTACGCCCATTGTAGAGAACCGGCCCGCCTTCGCCGAACCGCGGGAAGAACACGGGACCACCGATGCTGCCGCCGAAGATGTGTTGCACGAATTGCCGCTTCGGCAAACGATTGAGATTGTTCTCGTATTCGTTGGCATGAAAGCGCGGCGTTTGGTAGAACTCGAACAAGCTACCGTGAAACTCGTTGGTCCCTGAGCGCGTAACCATAGTCACCTGTGCGCCGCTCGAACGCCCAAACTCTGCGGTGAAATTGCTGGTCACGACCTGAAACTCAGCCAGCATATCTGGGTTGGTCCGTAGCGGAGTGAAGTTTGAGCCGCCTGCGCTCGTTTCGTTGACATCAATGCCATCCAGCGTGAAGTTGAAAGCCCGATCACGTGAGCCGTGAACATGTACTCCGCCGCCAGTGTTGGCCCCGACATTGACGCCAGGTTGATAGTTGATGAAAGTCAATGGGTTGCGCCCGCGAACGCCAACAATCGGGAGCGCCTGAATGGTTCGCTGATCCAGCGTGTTGCCGAAATTCCCTGAGCTGCTCGTTTGCACCAACTCCGCCGTCGACTCAACAGTGACCACCTCGGAAACCTCACCCACTTCCAAAGTAACGTCAACAGTGGCAGGTTGGTTGATCTGCACGACGTTGCCTTTGGAGACGAAACGCTTGAACCCTTGCTTTTCGACCGTGATGGTGTAAGTCCCCACCTGCACCGAGTCGAAGACGTAAGTGCCTGTGTTTGTGGTCTGCGTTGTAAACGAAACGTTGGTCGCCTCGTTCGTCAACGTTACGGTCGCGTTCGGCACGGCAGCGCCGGAAGGATCAAGCACCGTGCCCGTCACACGCGATGTCGTCCCTTGCGCCCAAACCGCAGAGGAGAGAGAGATCAGTGCCAGCAAAATCAAACAGGCGCGACAAAGACTGCTCCTCGTCATAGGATCCTCCTTAGGATTTGGTAGAACCGCTCCGACCCCTTTGAGCGGATTTGCTTCGTCGATCTTCTTTGAACCTACGTTGGTTGGGCGTTCCGCACTGGAGCGAGCTGAATTTTACGTCGTCGTCCCCTATAATGGAAACTAAAACATCTTATCGTGACGATAATTTTCACTGATAAACCGGGGGAGCACAACTGATCCTCCAGTGCGAGGCACGCGCTGATACCTGCGACGGATGGTCTCGACCGCGTAGCGAACCGTCACCGAAGATAACAAGTCAACTACCCCACGGCGCGCAGTCGGGGGCTTGCCCTCGCCCAGCAAGCCGGACAGGGCTTCGGGGCCGGTTGACGACGGCCCACCGTCCCGAAAGACGGTATAGCGGTTGCGGATATTCCGCGCAGCGTTG
>NZ_PSLQ01000071.1:0-17385 GCF_040289685.1 Pyrinomonas sp. | reverse complement strand
TGGCCGAGCAAGAGATCGCACGCAAAATCGCCGACTATTTCGCCACCGGAACCAAGGTCGTGTGGGACGTCGATCTGTTGAGCGACGAGGTCGTGCGAGTCCATCGAGCGCACGATGTCGGCAACGTGACCGTCTATCGTCGCGGCGACACAGCCGAGGCCGAACCGGCTTTGCCCGGTTGGCGTATGCCGGTTGACGAGATGTTCCCGCAACGCTAGATCACGCAAGGCGAAAGCAAATCGAGCAACTGCTTCGAGCGACAACTGCCGCTCGCGATGAGACCTTTCTTGCGATGAGACCTTTCACGAATCCGCAGTTCAAACGCCGAGCAAAAGCTCTGCCTTCGCTCAGCTTGCGGCGAGAAAGAGTTCGCGAATCCGCAGTTCAAGTGCCGGGCGAGATGTCAAAGCAGCGCTTCCGAGCGCACGGGTTCGCGCAGAATTGCTTCGGCAGCCTTGGCAGCGCGCCGCGCGGCGGTCCCGTGTGCGCCGCGCAGCGCGGCGATCTGCATGAGAGATTCTCCGGTTCGCGAAAAGAGGCGGAAGAGGTCGCCCTCTTCAGCCTTGGTTTCGCGCACAAGGTCGCTCCATGCAACGCCTTGCGCCCAACGCGCCGCTGCTGCCGCAGCCGAAAAGTTTATCTCCGAAGATGGCTCTAGGTCCTCGCGCCATTCGACGCTTGCCACTTCGTAAGCGATCCGTTCGAACTCAGCGAGCGCTATAACCAACCGATCATCGAGCGGGAGTTCGCCGTAGTTGCGCTCTTCGTCGGCGGCAAGGGCAGCCATCACTCCAGCAACTAGCGGCACCTCGAGCCGCGCGAGCAGCCCGCGCTCCAAAGCTTCGCCAACCAACAGCGGGCGGTCGAGCCGAAGATCAGCCAACCAGCGTCCGCGCTCGGTGACGCGCTCGGCAGCGAGATCGAGATAGCCGAAGTGGGCCAGCACGCGCGCGCGTTGTTCGAAAGGATGCCACGTCTCAGCGCGCAGACTCTCGATGCGCCGTTCGAGCCGTTCGAGCGTTTCGGCCTCTTCGATTGATTCCCACAGCGCTTGCGCGCAAGGCTCGTTTGCTGGGCCGGTGAGGCGTTCGATCAAATCGTCGAAAATGGCCACGGCGTCTTCGATCTCCGCGCGCGCTTCTGCGGTGCGCGGCTCGTCCAAGACTGGGACCAGCCCGGCGCGCACTTCGGCGAAGGCCGTTTCGCGCGCCTTGTCGCGCAGCCCGTAGATGCGGCTGTAGACGCGGCGCACGCGCCCGAGGCCGAGCACGATGCGACGACCATCCTCGCGCACGCCGACCAGGTTCGTACCGCGCCTTTCGGTGACGAAGACCAGTGCGTCTTTGCCGCGTCCGACCTTCACGAGGCGTCCTGGGACGACCACCTCGTCGAGCCAAGCGATGTTTCGTTCGGCGCGCGTACGGGCGCGGTCTTCAATAAGATGCGCGCGCGCGCTGGCGAGGCGTTCAAGCGCGCGCGCGCGTTCGATGCCGACTTGACATCCGGCCGCCGCGAGCCGTTCGCTGAGCCGCGCTTCCACACGCCGACGCTCGCGTTCGAACGAAGCGATCCGCTCCGAAAGGTCGCGGTAGGCAAAACTGCGCTCGACGATCTCGCGCACTTGGGCGAAATTTCCATAGGCATCGAGCAGGTTGAGCAAGGTCGTGTAAGTCGCGCGGAACTGGCTCTCCAACGGATCAGGTGGCGCGCCGAGTAGATGGACGACGCGCTGCGGATTTTGGTGCGGTCCCGGAGCGGCGACAATGAAGCCGACTTTGTCTTTGCCGCGACGCCCAGCCCGCCCCGCCATCTGCTGAAACTCGGAGGCCGTCAGTGGACGCCATCCGTTGCCGGTGCGCATGTCAGTGCAAGTGAGGACCACGGTGCGCGCCGGAAAGTCTACGCCCGCGGCGACCGTCGCCGTGGCGAAGATCGCATCGAGCAACCCGGCACCCATCATCCGTTCCACAACGAGCTTCCATGCGGGCAGATGGCCGGCATGATGCGCGGCCACGCCGCCGCGCACCACCATCTCCCAATGTTTGTGGTGACGTATTTCGGGATGCGCGTCAGCGAACTCACGCAAAAAGGAGCGGCGAGCAGCCTTGCGCGCCCCATCCGCATTGCGGCGCAACGCCGCCGCTTCAGCAGCCGCTTCGTCGCACCGTCGGCGCGTCGGCAGAAAAATGATCGCCGGAAGAAGATCGTACTCGCTCAACGCATCGAGCAACTTGGCAGGCGGCATTTCTGGCAAGGACGCGTGCGTGCGTCGGCCCCATCCGGCCCAGCCATATTGGACGACGAAATCTTCCATGGCGCGCAGTATTTCGTTGTTGAAGCGTCCCGTTTCATCCACGAGCGGCGCGAGTTCGCCGTCCGGAAACAGAAAGGCCGCACGCAGCGGAACGGGACGCGCGCCTTGGCGCGCGACGATGCCACACCTCGTCGCGCGCACGCGCGCGATCCACTCAGCAACTTCCTCCGCATTGCCGATAGTCGCCGACAGCAACAAGAGGCGCACGCGCGGCGGCGTCAGGATGATCGCCTCTTCCCAAACGTGCCCGCGCTCTTCGTCCGAAAGGTAGTGTGCTTCGTCGAAGATGACCAAATCGGCGCGCACTTCGGCACCGCCGCGTAAAGCGTCGAAGAGCTGGTTGCGATAGACTTCCGTTGTCCCGACGATGACTGGCGCATCGGCATTTTCCCGTCGGTCACCCGTGAGGATACCGACCTGCTCAGCGCCGAAAGCGGCGGCGAACTCTTCGTACTTTGAGTTGGTCAACGCTTTGAGCGGGCTGGTGTACCATGCGCGCCGTCCCTTTGCGAGAAGGCGCCGGATCTCTTCGCGTGCGATCCACGTCTTGCCCGATCCGGTTGGGGCGGTGACGAGCAAGTCTTCGTGCTCGATCCGTTCGAGCGCTTCGAGTTGAAACGGATCGGGCTTGAACTCACTGGATTCCGGCGTGCCGATGCCTTCAAGCAGACGACGCACGGCGGGCGTGCGCGCCGCTTTGGCGCCGACTTTTTCTCTCCCGGTCGCGCGCGCCACTTTCGCCTCACTCTTCTCCTGTTTCTCCGCTTTGCGACGCGCTTGTGACTTTGCCGAAAGCGCACGCCGACCTTGCCCATGCTCTTTCGGTTTCCTCTGGCGACGACGATTGTGAGCGTCTGTCATGCGCCGAGGATTTTAACGCAAACGGACGGCGAAAGCTTCATGCCCGTCTCATAAAACGAGAATCCGGCGAAAATTCGAACTCTCCGCGGCCAAAACTTTTCGATCAGAACACAGCGTCAATCTTTCCGCGGCCAGAACTTTTCGATTAAAACAGAAGCTTCGGGGCGCACGTCGGCGCGCGCACCTGCCGTTTGGCGCGCGCACTGCGGTTCGGTTAGACTTTTTTTGCACAGGCGCGCGAACGTTTGCTTGCGCGCTGGCGTCTAAAGGGTCGTCGCCGTCTGGGGGAAGCAAATGGCCGAGCTTTTCGAAACCTTTTTGCGCAACCAAGGTCGCGCCGAACCCCTCTGGCGAAAGCGCATCGCCGTTTTAGCGCTCGGCTCGCTCTTGCTCCATGCGTCCTCATTGGCAGCGCTGTTCTATGTCCCAGCGGTGCGCGACGCGCTCAATATCGCTGCGCTTCTTGTCGGCACCGAGTACGTTGATGAACAGTACCGACGGATCAAGCTCGAACGGGCCACCGTCGTGCAGATTCTCAGTGAACGCTTTCAGTATCCGCCGGGCTACTTCGCTAAACCGGAGCCGCCTGCCACACGGGCGATGCCCGTAGCGCAACGCCCGCGTCCCAAACCGCGTCCAACTCCAACGCCGAGACCGGAACGCAACGCGCCCGATCCGCAACAGCTCGCCGACGCGGCGACCTCGCCGGAGAAGGCCGAACAGCTTCTCGATCAACAAGCGGCCGCTGCGCGGGTCAAGCGTCCGCCGCGCGTCAACAAGAGGCCCTTCGTTGACCTGCTGGCCAAAGCCAAAAGCATGGCGGACCGCGGCGAACTCAAACTTGACGGCACCATCTTGATGACCATCGAAGCCGACCGACGCGATGATGGAACGCTGGAGAACGTCCGCATCACCTCGGCGCAAACGACCAACCGCGCTCTGTACACGCTTGCCGAAGAGTTCGTCCAAGCCTTGAGCGCGAGCCGCGTCTTGGCCTTCCTCGAAGGAGCCAAGAGGTTGCGCATGACGCTCAAACTCGATCAACGCACGTTGAGCGTACGCGCGGCGACCGAGGTCGAATCCGCCGCGCGCGCGGCGGAAATGGCGCGCGGTTACAGCGGTCTGCTCATCGTCGAAAGGATTAGAAAGCGAGGAAGCGATGAGGCGGTCATCTGGAACAGCACCACCGTCTCCTCGCAAGGGAAACAGGTGTTAGTCAAGTTCGAAATGGCGCGCGACGTCGCCGGCCAGATCGTCGCCAAACAACTCCCCTCCGGTTAACGGGCAGCGCGTCGCTTGAAAACTCCGCGGCGACGAAGCGATCAAGCGGAAAGGCACCTGCCGTCTCGTCCCGGTGCGCTCAGCGGCCAAGCTTGATGGGTAACTGGCGGCTCTTTGACGGCATCAAACCTCAGTGTGTGAACGGGCGCTTGCCCGCTCTCGGGGCGCTCACTTACAATCACCTTTTGCGCTGGAAGCAGCGGATCTCCGAATAGGACGCCAAAGCAATGATCGACAAATTCCTGACGAAACTTTTCGGCACGCCCAATCAACGTTACCTCAAGAGCGTGCGCCCGATCGTCGAACGGATCAACGCGCTCGAACCCGAGGTGCAGAAGCTCTCCGACGAGCAGATGCGCGCCCGCACCGTGCAGTTCAAAGAGCGCGTGGCAAACGCCGTCGCCGAAGCGCGCGATCCAGAGGATCGCAAGCGGCGCGAACAAGCGATCTTGAACGAGCTGCTGCCGGAGGCTTTCGCGCTCGTCCGCGAAGCCTCGGTGCGCACCACGGGGATGCGCCACTTCGACGTCCAGCTTATCGGCGGCATCGTCCTTCACGAAGGCAAAATCGCCGAGATGAAGACGGGCGAAGGCAAGACGCTCGTCGCCACGCTCCCCGCCTACTTGAACGCGCTCACCGGACGCGGCGTCCATATCGTTACGGTCAACGATTACCTCGCCTCGCGCGATGCCGAATGGATGGGCAAGATCTACAAGCACTTGGGATTGACCGTCGGCTGCATCCAGAACGACATGGACGATTGGGAGCGCAAGGACGCTTACGCTGCCGACATCACCTACGGGACGAACAACGAATTCGGCTTCGATTACTTGCGCGACAACATGAAGTTTGATCTAGCGACCTGTGTCCAGCGCGGCCACTACTACGCCATCGTTGACGAGGTCGATTCGATTCTGATCGACGAAGCGCGCACGCCGCTCATCATCTCCGGCCCATCGGAAGAAGCGACCGACAAATACTACAAAGCCGATGCCATCATCCCGCACTTGAAGCGCGGCGAAAAGCTCGAAGATGGCCGGACCACGGGCGACTACATCGTCGATGAGAAACAACACACCGTCGTTTTGACCGAAGAGGGCATCGCCAAGGCCGAAAGGTTGCTCGGCGTCGGCAACCTTTACGATCCGTCGAACATGGAGATGCTGCACTGCGTCGAACAAGCCTTACGCGCACATACGCTCTACCGACGCGACCATCACTACGTCGTGCAAGACGGTCAAGTCATCATCGTTGACGAATTCACCGGGCGACTGATGCACGGGCGGCGTTGGTCCGATGGATTACATCAGGCGGTGGAAGCCAAAGAGGGCGTTAAGATCGAGCGCGAAAATCAGACGCTCGCCACCATCACGCTGCAAAACTACTTCCGCCTCTACGAAAAGCTCGCCGGGATGACCGGCACGGCGGAGACGGAAGCTGCCGAGTTCCAATCGACCTATAACTTGGATGTCGTCGTCATCCCGACGCACAGGCCGATGATCCGCGTCGATCATCCGGACGTCATCTATCGCACGCTTCCCGAAAAGTGGGACGCCGTGATCGAAGAGATCAAGGATTGCTACGAACGCGGCCAGCCCGTGCTCGTTGGCACCGTTTCGGTCGAAAACTCCGAACTGCTCTCGCGCCGCTTGCAACGGCTCGGCATCCCGCACAACGTCCTCAACGCTAAGCCTGAAAACGCTGCGCGCGAAGCCGAGATCGTCGCGCAGGCCGGACGCAAAGGCGCCGTTACGATTGCGACCAACATGGCCGGGCGCGGCACGGACATCCTCTTGGGCGGGAACCCGGAATTTTTGGCGCGCGAGTTTTTGAAGCGCGACGAGATCGATCCAGATGAAGCGACGCCCGAACAGTGGGAAGCGGCGCTCAAACGGGCCAAAGAGATCGTCGAGCAAGAGCACGAAGAGGTGGTCAAACTCGGCGGACTGTATATCGTCGGGACGGAACGGCATGAGGCACGGCGCATCGACAATCAGCTTCGCGGGCGTTCTGGCCGTCAAGGCGATCCTGGTTCATCGCGCTTCTTCCTCTCGCTCGAAGACGATCTGATGCGCATTTTCGCTGGCGACCGCGTGCGCTCCATCATGCAGAAGCTCGGCATGGAGAAAGGCGTCGCCATCGAATCGAAGATGGTCTCGAAGCGGATCGAAGCGGCGCAAAGGAGCGTCGAAACGCGCAACTTCGAGATCCGCAAGCACCTTCTCCAGTACGACGACGTAATGAACAAGCAGCGCGAGACCATCTACGGCCTGCGCCGCCAACTGATGGCCGAGCCTGACCATCGCGAGTACATTTTGGGGATCGCGCGCGATCTGCTTTCGGACTTGACCAAACAGTACCTCAATCCGGACGTCTCGCCCGATGAGTGGGACGTTGTCGATTACAAAGCGCAGTTGAAATCGATCTACGGCTTCGATGCCGATGCCGAAGGGATAGATTTCGAGCGGATGAACAGCCGCGAGATCGAAGAGGCCATCTGGGAAAAGCTCGAAGCTAAGTACGCCGAGAAGGAAGCGCAAGTCGGCCCCGAAGCGATGCGCACATACGAGCGCATCATCATGCTCAACATCATCGACGCGCAGTGGAAGGATCACCTGCTCGCCATCGACCATCTGAAGCAAGGCATCGGGCTGGTCGGCTACGGACAGAAAGATCCGCTGGTCGAGTACAAGAAAGAGAGTTTCGCGCTCTTCGAAGCGATGCTCGACCGCATCGACATGAACACCGTGCGCGCCCTTTTCAACCTGCAAGTGGTCTCCGAACAAGCGCCCGAAGCGCTGCAACGTCGACGCCTGAGCCGCCCAACGCGCATGACCTTCACCGGCCCCAATCAAGGGGCCGCGGCGGCTGGTGAAGAGGCCACCGTCAAGACCGTGCGACGCGAACAACCCAAGGTCGGGCGCAACGAACCCTGCCCATGCGGATCAGGCAAGAAGTACAAGAAGTGCTGCGGCGCTTGAGGCCAAAACAAGATCAAGCACGGTCCGCCGAAAATTGAAATCAGCCCGTTTCCTTGCGAGAACTAAACAACGAGCGTTCGAGTTCGATCGGGCGAGCATGGGCTGGCATGCTCGCCTTTGATCCACCCTGTGACCTCATAGCCCTTCCGTGTTTTACAGCTTAACTTAGGGCCGCTATAACGCTGCCCCAGCGGTCTCGCTTTCCCCCGATCGCTTCCGGGACCAGCGTTCGATCTTCCCCCAAAGGTTGAACTCTCGCCCCTTGAGATAAGGGCGACGTCCAGCTCTGCGCCCGCTGGCGGACAGGGAGATGAACGAAGAGGTTGACCAAAAGATCTTCGACGAGATTCCGGCAGGAATCATTCGGCTCGATGCGGAACGACGCATCGCTTACGTGAACCGAATCGGACGACGGGCCATCGGCGCGCCGCAGGATTGCACCGGACGCTTCTTCGGCGAGATCGCGCTTTCAGCTCTGGTCTCCCTGGTCAGATCGGCGCGCGAGCAGTTGTGCCCTATGGCGCGATCAAGCCCGACCGCCACGGTACGATTCTAAGCTACAACGCGAGCGAGGCGCGCTTGAGCGGACGCGCGCCCGAATCGGTCATCGGGCGCAATTTTTTCACCGAAGTCGCGCCCTGCACCCAAGTGCGCGAGTTCTACGACCGCTTCCTTGAACTGGTGCAGTATCGCGCCGTCAATCGCGATTTCGATTTCGTCTTTACCTTCGATCCACCGCTCAAAGTGCACATTACGCTTCTCTACGAACGAAACGAGGAAGCTGTGTGGGTGCTCGTCGACCGCGCCCAATGAGCGTGCCTTCGGCGAATACGACCGCTCCCTTTGATTTTCGCTCAAGGGCGAACTTTTCGCAATCGCGTAGAAGCTCTGCAAAAGGCGCCCTTTCGGGCGAAGCCTCGCTTTGGCCGCTTCCGCTTCTTCGGCCTGAACGGCTATGATGGATCCTGAGAATCTTTCAGAATGGGGAGAGGGAAAGTTGCCGGAGAAGACGCAAACCATTGATTTCGAGTTCATCGCTCAAGAAGGCGGCATCGAAGAGCACCGTTTGTGGAACGGAATGAAAGTCCTCCTTGTCGAAAATCGGGTCGCGCCGGTGGCGACATTTTTGGTCCTCTACCGGGTCGGCTCGCGCAACGAAGCGGTCGGGCACACGGGCGCAACCCATCTCCTCGAACATATGCTCTTCAAGGGGACGCCGACCTTCAACAAGGAGCGCGGGACGCAGATCGCCGCCGTGCTCCAACGCATCGGAGCCGATTTCAACGCGACGACGTGGCTTGATCGAACCAACTACTTCGAAACTGTCCCATCGGACCAGTTGGAACTAGTCGTCCATCTTGAAGCCGACCGGATGCGCAATTCCCTCATCTGCGATGAGGATCGTCAATCGGAGATGACCGTCGTTCGCAACGAACTCGACCGCGGCCAGAACGAGCCTTCCATCGTGCTCGACGAAGCCGTCTACGCTGCGGCGTTCCGCGAACATCCATACCACCATCCGACCATCGGCTGGCGCTCCGACGTCGAACACGTGCCGACCTCGCGCCTGAAAGCCTTCTACGACACGTTCTATCACCCGAACAACGCGACGGCGATTCTGGTCGGCGATTTCGATCGCGCGGCGGCGCTCTCGCTCATCGCGAAATATTTCGGCCAGCACCCGCCCTCGCGCGATCCCATCCCGGAAGTTTATACGGAGGAGCCGCCGCAAGAGGGCGAACGGCGCGTCACGGTCCGTCGGGCCGGTGAAGTCGCACTCGTGCAGATCGCCTTTCATACGCCAGCGGCGCTGGGTCAGATGGGCGTGCTCTCAAACGATCAGCTGGCCAAGCGCGCAGCTGATCCGCCGGAGGAGAACGACATCTATCCGCTCGCTGTCCTCGCGACGGCGCTCTCGCAAGGCGTCACGAGCCGGTTTTACCAAGCTTTGATCGAAACGGAGTTGGCCATCAGAGTTCACGCCAGCGTGGACCAGTTCCGCGATCCCGGACTCTTCAACGTTTATGCCACCGTCAAGCCCGGCGTCGATCCGCGCGCGGTCGAGGAGACCATTTTGCGCGAACTGGACCGGATCGCCCGAGAAGGGCTGAAAGATGAAGAGATCGAAAGAGCCAAGCGCCAGATACTGACGCACATCGCTTTCGACCGCGACGGGACGTTCGGCATCGCGCTTCAGGTCTCCGAAGCCGAAGCCGTGGCCGATTGGCGTTTCTACCTCAACTACCCGAAGAACATCGAGCGCGTTACGGCTGACGCCATCCGGCGCGCCGCTGGACGCTACTTCGCCGAAGATAATCGCACCGTCGGGATCTTCATCCCCAAAGAGAAAGGCGCCAGCGCTCAACAGATCGCTGCGCACACGCCCATCTCGCTGATTTCGTGGGCCGGAAGCTCAATGCGCGGCCCATGCCGTTACGATGGCGCGCAGCTGCCGCGATCGGTCCGCCCCGACGGTTCAGAGCGCGTCGCGCGGGTATCGGAAGCGCGTTTCGCCGCACGTGTCGCGCGCGATCAGATGCCCAACGGAGCCGTTTCGCTCGTTCTTGAAAACCACGCCGCGCCGGTCTTCTCTTTGGTCGGCAGCCTGCGCGCCGGATCCTACTTCGAGCCACGCGAGCGCCCTGGATTAGCGCGTTTGACCGCCGAGATGCTCGAACGTGGAACGCGCCGACGGACGAAACTGGAGATCGCCGCTGAGCTTGAAGGCGTCGGCGCGCAGCTTGATTTCTCCGCCGGACGTTTCACGACCAATATCGAGGCGCGGGCGCTGGCGCGCGATCTTCCGCTCGTGATCGGCGCGCTCGCCGAAGAATTGCGCGAGCCGTCCTTCCCCGAAGACGAACTCGAAAAACTCAAACAACAGACCATCGCACAGATACAAGAAAGGCAAGCGAACACGCGCTACCGCGCATTCGAGCGGTTCACGCAACTGATCTACCCGCGCGAACATCCTTTCTACATCCCATCTGGCGAAGAGCAGATCGCGAGCATCGCTTCGATCACCGTTGAAGAGGTGCACCGCTTCTACGAGACGCAATACGGCGGTCGCTCCTTGATCTTGGTGATCAGCGGCGATGTCGAAACGACCAACGCGCAAAGCCTTATCCGTCACTCTTTCGCTGATTTTGCCGGTCCAGCGAGCACCTCGATTGAGGTCGTTGAACCCAAGCCGCTCGCAAGCGCGATGCGCCAGGTGGTCCGCGTACCCGACAAGGCGAACATCGACGTCGTGATGGGCAAACACGCCCCTTTGCGGCGCACTTCGCCCGATTATCACGCCGCATTGCTCGCCAACAATGCGCTCGGCCAATCGACGCTCTCATCTCGTCTGGGGCTGCAAGTGCGTGACCGCGAAGGATTGACCTACGGGATCGGCTCGCGTTTCTACTCTCCGGGTTTGGTCGCCGGCCCTTGGTACATCAGCCTGTCGGTCAGCCCCGAAAATTTGGAACGTGCCATCTCGTCAACGCTCGGCGTCCTGCGCGACTACTTCGAGCATGGCCTCAAGCCGGAAGAGCTGGCCGATGAAAAATCTTCGGCCAGCGGCTCATTCAAGGTCTCGCTCTCGACCAACTCCGGCTTGGCGGAAGCCATCTGGGAAGCCGAGTTTTACGGTTTGGGGCTCGACTACCTGGACCAGTACGACCAACTCATCCGCGCCGTCACGCTCGATGAAGCGAACGCGGCCATTCGCCGTTACTTCGGCTGGGAAGATATGGCCATCGTGCTGGCCGGAGATTTGGAGGACAGGGAAGCGAAAGAGTGACTTCGCTCGAAGTCGGGCGCGCTCTTTGCGCGGCGCAATCCGCGCAAACCTGAAGCATTTTGTTTGTGCGACTTCGCTTGGAGTCGAGTGCGCTCTCTTTGCGCAAGACCACTCGGCGCGGCGGTCAGCTTCGCTCCCGGTTCAGCTTCGCGATGATCGCGTCAGCGAATTCCGCCGTGCTCGCCGTGCCGCCGATGTCGCGCGTGCGCACCTTGCCTTCGCGCAAAACGTCGAAAAGCGCCTTCTGGATTCGATCAGCAGCTTCCCGCTCGTTGATGTAACGCAACATCAAGACGCCTGATTGCAAGAGCGCCGTCGGATTAGCTATGCCGCGCCCGGCGATGTCCGGCGCCGAACCGTGCACGGCCTCGAAGACGGCCCCTTGCTCGCCGATGTTGGCGCCCGGAACGATGCCGAGTCCGCCGACCAATCCGGCGGCCAAATCCGAGATGATGTCACCGTAGAGGTTTTCAAGCAGCAGGACGTCGAACTGTTCGGGGCGCATCACGAGCTGCATGCAAGCGTTGTCAACGATCCTATCGTCGGACTCGATTTCCGGATATTCGGCAGCGACGCGATGAAAGCAGTCGAGGAACAGTCCATCGGAAAGCTTCATGATGTTCGCCTTGTGAACGGCGGTGACTTTGCGTCGCCCCTCGCGCCGCGCGTACTCGAAGGCAAAACGCGCGATGCGCAAAGAGGCCCGCTCCGTGATGATCTTCAAACTCTCGACCACGCCCGGAACGACGACGTGCTCCAGTCCGGAGTAAAGGTCTTCGGTGTTTTCGCGCACGACGACGAGATCCACATCCGAATAACGGCTCGGAACGTTCGGCAGCGATTTGACCGGACGCAGATTGGCGTAAAGATCGAGCGCTTTGCGAAGGCCGACGTTGACCGAAGTGAAACCCTTGCCGACCGGCGTCGTGATCGGCCCTTTGAGCGCGACGCGGTTGCGTTTGATCGATTCGAGCAGCTCCTTGGGCAAAGTATCGCCGAATTTGGCCAACGCCTGTGCCCCCGCGTAATGCGTCTCCCATTCGATTTCGACTCCAGCAGCTTCGATGATGCGCACCACGGCGGAAGTGACTTCGGGACCGATGCCGTCGCCGGGGATGAGTGTGATAGTATGTTTCATAAGTTGATCGAATGACCGTAAGCTTCAACTGCGGTTGCATCATATCAACAAGTGTTTCGCGATGAAAGACGCGCTTGCAACGGGATCGAGCTTCGACGCGGCCATCATCGGTGGCGGCGTCGTCGGCTTGACCATCGCCCGCGAACTGGCACAGCGCCGCATCAGCGTCGTCTTGCTCGAACGCGGCAAGCTCGGCCGGGAAGCGTCGTGGGCTGCCGCCGGCATGCTCGCGCCGCAAGCCGAAGCCGATCGAATGGATGACTTCTTCCGCTTGGCCGCTGCCAGCCGCGATCTTTATCCGCAGTTCGCGCAAGCGCTACGTGAAGAGACCGGCATCGACGTGGAACTGGACCAGACGGGCACGCTCTACCTCGCCTTCGACGAACGAGAGGCTGAAGAACTCGAAAGCCGCTTCCAATGGCAACAGCAAGCCGGCTTGTCGGCGGAGAAGTTGACGGCTGCCGAGGCCCGTTCGCTCGAACCGCAGCTTTCCGCCGACGTCCGCATGGCGCTCCGTTTCCCACGCGATTGGCAAGTCGAAAACCGAAGGCTGATCGCGGCGCTCGCTCGTTCGGCACACAAGCTGGGAGCCGCCTTGCTCCAAGGCGTGGAAGCCCGTGCGGTCGTGATCCGAGATGACCGGGTGCAAGCTGTAGAGACGACACAAGGTTGCGTTCACGTTCGCTTCGTCGTTCTCGCCAGCGGCGCGTGGACGAACTTTCTGGAGCTGGGCCGACCGCAGAGCGTGCGCGTCGAACCGGTGCGCGGCCAAATGATCTGTCTCGAAGCAAGCCTGCCCATCGTCAGTCACGTCGTTTACAGTCGGCGCGGTTACATCGTGCCGCGCCGCGACGGGCGCGTGCTCGCTGGTTCGACCGTGGAACGAGTCGGCTTCGATAAAACCGTCACTGCGCGCGGACTGTGCGAGATCGCGCGCCATGCGTTGGAGATCTCGCCCGAAATCGGTAACCTTTCGGTGACGGAGACGTGGGCCGGACTTCGCCCTCATGCACCGGGCAATCGGCCGATCATCGGACCGGACGCACGGGTTCAAGGACTCCTTTACGCGACGGGCCACTACCGCAATGGCATCTTGCTTGCGCCGATCACCGCAAAGATCATCGGCGCATTGATCGGCCAAGAGGAGCCTTCGCCGCTCGCCGGAGCCTTCGCTCCACGCGATCTTTCCGTTGATGGGGGATAGAATGGTTCGCCAAGCATCGCTGATCCTCTTGCTCATCGCGAGCGTGGCCTTCAAGGCGCTGCCGCAAACTCCAACGCCGTCGGCGCGTGAGATGTACGAAGAGGCGGCCAACTACGCGACGCGCCGCTTTCAAGAGTTCGACCGAAAGAAACTCGGCTTTGATCGTCAGTTGTACGAAAAGACCCTGCAGGAGCAACAGGAGTTGGCGCGCAAGCGCGCCGCCCAACTGAGCATGCGCGCCGACCTGCGCGGCGAAGACCTATACTACCTCGGTCTGCTCTTCGATCTCGGCGGGCAGCCCGAAGGAGCGCTCGATGCGCTGCGCCGTTTCCTGCGCGAAGCGATGGCAGCATCAAACGAACAGAAGCAGATGGCACGCGCCATCATCGCCGTTCACGCCGCGCAGCGCGGACAGATCGAGGAAGCGAAAGAGATGCTGACCGAATATCGCAACCACGAGCCGCGCAAAGCGCCAGAACTCCTCGCACTCGAAAGGACGCTCGCCGCCGCCTGCTACAAAGCGAAAAGGAACGATTGCGCACTACAACACGCTCGCGCGGCCTTTGAACTCGTCAAGCAACATCACACCGAATTCGATCCGGATCAACGCGCTCATCTGCTGCTCGCCACAGCCGATGATCTGACGATGATCCATGCGTTGACCGATAAAAGAGAGGAAGTGCTCGCCGTTTGGCGCGAGCTGCAACGACTCGGGTTGACGCTGCCCTCAGCCGATCTATTCCGCCAAGCAACGCGCCGCTTGAAGAGCTACGATGACCGAGCGACCGAGGACCTTTCCGATCCGGAGAAAGCGAGCGCGCCGACGAGCAACGCACCGCCTGCCCCCGAGATCACCGCCGCCGAATGGCTCGGCACTCAACCGGTCAAACTCGCCGATCTTCGCGGGCGCGTCGTGTTGCTCGATTTTTGGGCTTATTGGTGCGAGCCTTGTTTGAGCAGCTTCCCCAAGCTGCGCGAGCTTCATCGCAAATATAGCGCGCGGGGACTGACCATCATCGGCGTGACGCAGTATTACGGGCAGGAGCGTGGAATACCGATGACCCCCAAGGAGGAGCTGAAGTTTCTCCGCGCTTTCAAAAAACAGTTCGATTTGCCTTACGGCATCGCCATCGAAACAAACGATGAGACCTCTTCGCGTTACGGCGTGAGGTCGCTTCCAACCTCGGTGCTGATCGACCGTCGCGGCGTCGTTCGTTTCATCTCGGTCGGCATCAGCGAAGCGGAAATGGAGAGATTGACTCGCTGGGTGGAGAAGTTGCTCGCGGAACCAGCCACCGAAGGGATGCGTCAAGCCGAGGCGCGCCCGTAACGTTGGACGCTCTCTCGACGGAAGAAGCACGACGCCGCGCGATGCTCTCCCCAAAACATCGCGCGCCGAACCTTCCGCAGGCGAGCTTGCAACATCAACCGATGATCTTCTGCCGCGCTTTCATGACGAAGATGCGTAGTTTCGTTTACCGTCTACACACGTGGCTTGGTGTGATCGTTGCCCTCCCCATCCTCGCTTGGGCCTCGAGCGGTCTGCTCTATGCGCTGCCGAGCGTCGTCGAAGGCGGACGGGCGCTGCCCATTGATGCCACACGCGTTCGCATCACGCCGCCCGAAGCGCTCGAACGGGCGAATCTATTCGCGGGCAGACAGCTTCCGATCACCGCGTTGACGCTGCTCGTGCGCGACGGCCGCCCAACTTACCAAGCCATCGGCGGCATGGGAGCCGATTCGCTCTTGATAGACGCCGAAACGGGTGAAGTGCGCCGGACGCCGCCGCCCGGCCCGCTAACGCGCTACTTCCGCCAAGCCCATTTCCTCTTTTTCGCCGGCAAATGGCAGGTGCCGCTGCTCGTCTCGCTCTCTTTTCTCGCCTGCCTCTCGGCTTTGACTGGGATCTACTTGAACCTCTCGCTCTGGCGGCGACGCTGAAACGACGCGCAGCCGCAGTTGATGCGCGCCGTTGTCGCCCCGTACGCACGATTCGACTCCGGCGCCGCACACAGCCGATCCGAGAGTTATCGAGAACCATCAAGCGCAAAAACAGACGGTGGTCCCGTGCGCGAGCGAAAAGATCGAACGCTCTTAGCGAGCTGAGCACAACGTAGACGCTCACGCGCTCGCCCCATCAGCACGAGATCACATATTCATAGCGAGCGGCAAGCTTTTCTTGCAAACACAGCGCGATCGGAGATAAAAAACGAGGCAGAGGAGAAAACTTTTCCGAAACAGCGCGAACCGTCTGCTCGACGTGAAAGGCGCCGTTTGGCGCGTAGCCGGAAGAGAAAACTTTTCCGAGACAACGCGAACAGCGCCTGACAGCATCGAGTTCAAGTTCCATTGTGTTGTCCCGAGACCGAAAGCGGCCTAGCCTCCCGTGCAGCCGCGTCCGTTTTGCTGTAAGCTAGAGAACCAATGGAGAGCAATCAGATCAGCGCGACCATCGCCTTTCTCGCCGGAGTAGCCTCATTTCTTTCGCCGTGCGTGTTGCCGCTCGTCCCAGGCTATATCTCCTTGATCTCTGGGGTGAGCATTGACCGACTGAAGAGCGACGAAGGCGCCTCAGCCCGACGCGCCGTGATCGTCAACTCGCTCGCCTTCAACGCCGGCCTGTCGATGATCTTTCTCGCCCTCGGGGCCGCCGCCGGGTGGATCGGGTCGGCGATTCTCGCCAACCCGTGGGTGCGAATCGCAGGCGGACTGATCATTATCCTCTTCGGTTTGCACCTGATGGGGTTGCTTAGAATCGGCGCGCTCTATCGCGACACGCGCTTTTTGTCGAACGACAAACCACGCGGGATGCTCGGTTCGTTCACGCTCGGTTTGGCCTTCGCTGCCGGTTGGACGCCGTGCATCGGACCGATCCTCGGCGGGATTCTTGGATTGGCGGCGACCACAGGGGATTGGCAATCGGGATTGAAGCTCTCGGCCTTCTACGCCGCTGGGCTGGCCGTCCCCTTTCTGCTGACGGGACTCGGCATCAATCAGTTCCTGAGTTTCTACGGGCGCTTCCGCAAACACCTACACAAGGTTGAAGTGGTCTCCGGCATCATCCTGGTGCTCATCGGCGCGCTGATCGCTTCGGGCTATGCGACGCGGCTTGCAAGCTCAAGCTTGGCGCGCGTGATGCCCAACCTCGAAGCGTGGGTTGAAAAGCTCGCGCGCCGCTCGCCGAAAGCGGCGCCCGGCATAGAGCGCGCGACTGCGCTGAGCGACGAACGGGCGATGCTTGCCCCCGATGTGGAGCTGTACACGCTCGACGGGCGTCCGGCTCGTTTGAGCGACTACCGCGGACGCGTCGTGCTGCTCAATTTCTGGGCCACATGGTGCTTGCCGTGCCGCGACGAAATCCCCGAGTTGAATCAGATGCAACGCGATCTCGAAGCTCAAGGACTGACGATCATCGGAGTCGCTTGGGACGACACGGCTGCAGGAATCAAGCAGTTCCAACGCGACATCCCGCAAAACTACACTGTGCTTTTGGGCGGCGAAAACGTCCAACAAGATTTCGGCGGCGTGCCGAGTTTGCCGATGACCTTCATCATCGACCGCCAAGGGCGCATCCGACAGAAGATCATCGGCGCGCGCAAACGCGATGGATTCGAGGCGGCCATCAAACCGTTGCTCGAGATGGAAACGGCGGGAAGTTGAGCGAGATCATCCGGCGCAATGGCTCGGCTTCAGTCCGAAAGAATTAAGTGGAGAGGCGGCCATCGCACGCCGAACTCGCGGAAGACCATTTGGCCAGCAGAATCGATCATCGCTGGGCGAGGACGGAGTGACGTCCTCCCCTCAATAAATTGAGGGGCA
>NZ_PSLQ01000009.1:72296-72533 GCF_040289685.1 Pyrinomonas sp. | reverse complement strand
AGGGCAGGATCCGGCTCTCGAACCGCTCCTCGAGAGTACGCCCGAAGGGCGTGACCTAGGTCCCGCACCCGCGGACGGCGCAGCGTAACGGTGCCCATCGGGGTCGTCAGCTTCCGCCGCTTGCCCTAGCCGTTCCGCTACCCGCCAGGTGCGTCGACGGCGGCACGCCGCTGGTATCGCACGCGGCCCAGCAGCTCCGTCACCTCGGCCTCCAGGGCCGCCTGGAGGAGCGTCTGG
>NZ_PSLQ01000009.1:70093-72286 GCF_040289685.1 Pyrinomonas sp. | reverse complement strand
CGGAGCCACTCGTGCAGCCCTTCCCAGGTGGGGCTTGACGTCAAGCTCCCCGACGTGGTCCGCTGGTCCATGGCGGTGGCTCTCCTCCTCCGGGCTTCCAAGCCCTGGTGTTGGTCTAGGAGGAGGGTACACCGCACTCGCCGTTTACACACCCTTTGAGGGTACCCCCTTGATGCCAATTTCATCTGGCGCGGCTCTACGCGGCGCGTCGAAGTTTCAAGTGAACGAGAAGCGTCGCCAGCGCTCCGTGCGTCATCCCTGGAATGCGTCGCGCCTGTCCAAAGGTTTCGGGACGCGCTCTTTCCAAGCGCTCTACCATTTCGCGTGACAAGCCGCTTATCGCACGGTAGTTGAAGTCAGGTGGAATGCACAGGTAGTCGTGTTGATGAATTCGCTCGTTGGTCGCGCGCTGCGCGTCTATGTAGCCGCTATAGATGATGTCGGCGAGCACCGTTTCAAGATCGCTCAAACTCGTCTGGACGCGCGTCTCCGTTGGCAACAGATCATAAATCAACTCCGGGTTGACGTTCGGACGTTGAGCTAACTGTGCGAGCGAAATGGCGTCGCCGAGATTCTGATTCAAACGGCGCGCGAGTTGAGCGTAAACAGAGTCCGAGCGCTTGAAACGAGTGCTTTCGATCACAGCGCGAAGCTTCGCCAGACGTTCGCGCCGTCGGTTGAAACGCTCCCAGTCCTCATCGCCGAGCAACCCCAGTCGCCGCCCGTAAGGGGCAAGTCGAGCATCGGCCGTGTCGTAACGCAGGGCCAAGCGGTTCTCCGAGCGCGAGGTAAACATTCTGTATGGCTCATCAACGCCATAGTGGATTAGATCGTCTATGAGGACGCCGATATAGGACTCTTCCCGACGCAACCGGAATAATGGCTCACCGCGGACGAAGAGGGCAGCGTTGATACCTGCAATCAAACCTTGACAAGCTGCCTCTTCGTAACCCGTCGTGCCGTTGATCTGGCCAGCGAAGAATAGACCACGAACGCGAGTCGTTTCCAGAAACGGCGTCAGCTCGCGCGGATCGACGAAATCGTACTCGATGGCATATCCGGGTCGGATGATGCGCGCTTCTTCCAAGCCCTCAACTTGATGCACCAGCTCTTGCTGCAACTCCGCGGGCATGGAAGTGGAAAAGCCATTCAAATAGACCTCGTAAGTGTCATATCCTTCCGGCTCGAGGAAGAGCTGGTGTCTGTCCTTGTCAGGGAACTTCACGACTTTGTCCTCAATGGACGGGCAATAGCGCGGTCCCACGCCCTTGATCTGTCCAGAGTAGAGCGGCGACTCGTGTATGTTGGCGCGAATTGTCCGGTGCACGCGCTCGTTCGTGTAGCCGATATAGCACATGACCTGCGGCTGATCTATGCTCTGTGTAGCAAAAGAGAAGGGAACTGGTCGCTCATCCGCTGGTTGTGGCTCGAAAACAGACCAGTCTATGGTTCGCCCATCAAGGCGCGGCGGCGTACCCGTCTTGAGTCTCCCGACGGGAAACCCCAACCTTTTGATGCTTTCGGCTAGCTCAACAGAGGCTGGCTCACCCGCTCTTCCTGCCGTGTATGTCCGCTTGCCCGTGTGTATGAGCCCCTTGAGAAAAGTACCTGTCGCGACGACGACGGCTTTCGCTCGAAAGCGGCGCGTATCTTGCAGCTCCACCCCACGAACTTTGCCATCCTCCACGATCAGATCGATCACCAATCCTTGCCGCAGATGCAAATTGGGCGTAGCTTCAAGAGTGCGGCGCATTTCGGTGCGATAAAGCAAGCGGTCAGCCTGCGCACGCGGCGCCCGGACAGCAGGGCCGCGTGAGCGATTGAGCAAACGGAATTGTATTCCTGTGCGGTCAATGACGCGGCCCATAATACCGCCCAAAGCATCAATCTCGCGCACAAGATGCCCCTTGGCGATGCCGCCCACAGCAGGATTGCAAGACATCTGTCCGATCGTATCCAAACTGAGCGTGATCAGAGCCGTTTCCGCGCCCATACGCGCAGCGGCGGATGCGGCTTCGCAGCCCGCGTGTCCAGCGCCGATAACGATGACATCGAAACTTTCGTCAAAACTAATTGATCGCATCTCTTTCTTCTCCCTAGAACTACCCTAAGTTCTTGCCTCACGACAAGAGGTCGTGCCAAAAAAAGGTTCCGCACTACCCGATTAATTCACGATCACAACATCCACCCTAT
>NZ_PSLQ01000009.1:49083-69993 GCF_040289685.1 Pyrinomonas sp. | reverse complement strand
AATCTTTGCTGCGACAGCTTGCACGCGACGGATGAAAAACCCTACTAGGTAACTTTCCAATAGAGACATAGTAACTTTCCAATGCGTTGCTCAAATGCATGCCCGAAAGCCGCGAAGAACCGGCTAGGTCGTTTTCCTTGATGAGCGCGAAAACTGCCTAAAAATGTCCGCCGCGAGAACCTTGCTGAATCTGTGTGGTGGTTTTCGGGTGAAGCGAGTCCGACAAAACTTGCTCCAGTCGTTATGTTGAGCGGTAGTGAAAACCGGGCTTTCAGGCGTTACTTGGAAACAGCTCTTGTAAAGTCTACGGCGTGCGAAATAACGACTTGCCCCTTTGCCTTGCTTTGAAATGGAGGACTCGCGGCATGAAACGCCAGGATTCGGCGCTTACGTCAGCAAAGAGTCGAGTGCACCCTCCATGCCGCGCTTGCGACTCGTTGCGCATACAGACTTCTAGGCTTAAGGCTGGCAAAAATCGAGCGTGCCCGCTGCAAAGAGCGTGCAAAGATTTCGGTGCGGCGATAACATCGCGTCGCAAACACGGCGCGACGACGCGAGAAAAGCAAAAGATCGATTTTGGTGCGGCGATACCCCCCACAAAAACCCGCTTTCAGCTTCGTCTGTGATTCAAAATAAAGACCGGTTCTGGCGTTAACTCCTCTGCGCGTGCATCAAGTGGCTTGCGCAAGAGGAAACCAAATCAAAGGTTTCAGGAATCGCCGAGGACAGCAACGGCAGCTACTATGTCAAGCGCATCGGCATGACAACGTAACGGTAATCGTACTCTTGGTCATCAGTTGGGCGCAGTTGAGCCTGTGAGTTTGGGTCTTTGAACTCAAAGGCGACTTCTCCTTGGTCTAAAACTTGGAGGAAATCGAGCAAGTACTGCGCGTTGAAGCCGATCTCCAACGGTTCACCGTGGTAGTCAGTAACCAGCGTTTCCTCGCTTGACCCCTCTTCGGCTGTTTGCGCGCTGATCACAAGCGTCCCCGGCGCAAACGTCAACTTGATGGCGCGCGAGCGATCATCGGCCATCAAAGCGACGCGGCGAATAGCTTCAGCCAACGGAGCAGCCCCGAGGCGCACGCTCCACGGGTTGTTCTTGGGTATGACCATTTCGTAGTTCGGGAACTGACCGACCAACTTTCTTCCGATCAAAAAGCGCGGCCCTGCCTCGAAGAAGATGTGGTTCTGATCGGCCCACAGAGCGATCTCCCCTTCATGTGCAGACGCTATCCGCACCAGTTCGCTGAGCGTTTTGCGCGGAACGAGGGCATCTATGGGCACGCGCGCGCCCGTAGAGGTACGTCGTTCGATGAAGGCGAGACGGTGGCCGTCTGTGGTCACCATCCTGAAATCTTCGGGAGCGAGCGTGAACTTCGCCCCCGAAAGCGTGTAGCGCGATTCCTCCAGTGTGATGGCAAAGATGGTCCGTTCGATCATAGTGCGCAAGACCACGGCTGAAATCCGAATGGGGGAAGGTGCATCTGCCGTAGGGGGTTGCGGGAAATCCTCAGCCCGCTGTCCAGCAATGCGAAAGCGCGATGCGGCGCATCTGAGTTCGACCCAATCGTTGGCCTCGCGCCGAAAATGAACGGTCTGGTCAGGAAGCGAACGAACCACATCAAAGAGCTTGCGTGCGCCGATAAGCATTCGCCCTGAAGTTAATATCTCGGCCTCGGCTTCGCATCGCAAGGTTGTGTCCAGATCGGTCGCCCACAACCTTATGCGGTCGTTTCCAACCGATTCCACTAGTATGTTGGCGAGGACCGGCAGTGTGCTGCGCTTTTCGACAACGCCTTGGAGAAATTGCAGTTCTCTTTGCAAAGAGCCTTTGCTGATTGCGAATTCCATACCTTGCCTTTCCTTTCTAATTGAACTCGTCGCATGCTTTTTACTACTACTACTTCTATTTAACCACCTGTATATATATCTAGTAGTAGTAGTAGGGCCTGTGGAAATGTGGAAAACCCACTTAAATCATTGATACTGAAGAAGTTGTTTTCCACAGGCCCTGTGGAAAATTCTGTGGAAAACTCCGTTTCCTGTGGAAAACTTTTACCTCTCACAAAGTTTTCCACAGTTTCCACAGGCCATTTTTCGCTGGACCTGTGGAAATGTGGAAAACTCAAAGTTAAGTTGTTGAAAATAAAGCTTCTGTATTAAAATCATACTGTGGAAATCTTTTCTCCGTTAAAACCTTTAATTATTTGCAAATACTATCAATTATGTCGCTCACCACCCTGTGGAAATTTTGGTCTTTCTCGACTAAGGCTTCAATCTTCTCCACGGAGTGGATGACGGTTGTGTGGTGCTTTCCGCCGAACTCACGTCCGATCTCTGGGAAGCTGTGTTTTGTCAGCTTCTTACACAAATACATGGCGATCTGGCGTGGCACGGCGATTTGTCGTGAATTGTTTTTAGATTTTAAATCTTCGACGCGCAGCTTGTAGTATTGTGCCACGGCGCGTTGGATCTGCTCAATGGTGATTCCCGCTGGTCGTTCGTCCTCGGCGATGTTGCGAATGGCATCTTGGGCGAGCATGATCGAGATCGGCAGTCCGCGCAAGGACGAAATGGCGACGAGACGCACGAGCGAACCTTCCAGTTCGCGTATGTTGCTTTTCACTTTGCTGGCGATGAAGAACGCGACGTCGTCTGGGAGTTCGACGCCATCGAGATCGGCCTTGCGTTTCAAAATGGCGACCTTGGTCTCAAGATCGGGCGGTTCAATGTCAGCGATCAAGCCCCACTCGAAGCGCGAATGAAGCCGCTCTTCGATCATCGGAATACCGCGCGGCGGGCAATCGGAGGTGATGACGATCTGTTTTTGTGCGTCGTAGAGGGCGTTGAAGGTATGGAAGAACTCTTCCTGCGTTCGTTCCTTGCCGGCCATGAATTGGACGTCGTCCATGAGGAGAACGTCGATGAAACGGTACTTCTCGCGAAAGGTCTGCACTTTGTCGTAGCGAATGGCATTGATCAGTTCGTTCATGAAGCGCTCTGCCGAGATGTAAGAAAGGCGCAGGTGGCGGTTACGCTCGCGAATGAAGTGGCCGATGGCATGCATGAGGTGCGTTTTGCCCAGCCCTACGCCACCGTAGATGTAAAGCGGATTATATGTTTTGCCCGGCGATTCGGCTACGGCCAAGGCCGCTGCATGGGCGAACTGATTGCATGAGCCGACGACGAACGTCTGGAAAGTGTATTTGGGATTGAGCGATAGCTCCAGAGGTTCAATGTCGACGAACGTGGTCGCACCTGGCATCAGCCCCTCGGCCTCGGCTGCTTCAAGCAGCGGAAGAAAGCTCGCTCCCTTGCTCTTTGGAAGCACGACCTCCCGCACGCTCTCTTCGGAGAGGGAGAAAGACCCATCGTCATAAGAGAGCAGCGCTTCGTCCATGGATTGCTCAAGGGAGTCCTCATCCTCAACCTTCCAATCGACATGATAGGTTGAGAGGTTCAGCTCTTCGAGCGAGGCCCGCAGGATATCTGAATAGTTAGAACTGACCCAGTCCTTGATAATTTGATTGGGAGCACACAGGCGCAAGACATGGCGTGTTTCGTCGCATCCGTCGAAACGGATCGGACGAAACCAAGTCTCGAAACTTTGTTTGTTTAAACGCTTCTCGATCGCGCGCAGAAGGTCGCTCCAAATTCTCTCCTCGACGGAAGTGTTCATGATTCCCTCTCCTTCAGTGATCGAAAACCACAACGTCGAGTCGCGTATGAAAAAGATACGACTCTTAAAGAAGATCGCTCAAGCTCTTCTTTGATGTCTGTGGTTGAAGCCGTTGAAAATCCTGTTTTTGACCCTCTTTTAAAAAATTTGATAAAAGTTTTCCACAAGTTTTTCCACAGGGCTGTGGAAAACCCGATGGATCTTAAGGTAGAACTTTAAGTATTTTATTTTCAATGGTTTACAAGTTTTCACTCGTCTGAAAACGGCGCGGAGACTAGCACATCTCAGTGGAAAAGGCAAGTGGTTTTCCACAGGTCAGAAAGAAATTTCCAGTTGCTCTGTTCACACGAAGCGATTACCGCGGACTTTTCTGCTTGCAAGGCACCTCCCATAAAAACGAGAACCATTTTCGGACACAAAGAACGGAGGTGACGCAGACCGCACAACCCGCAACCTCCAAGGCGATTTGGTGCTCGGAGCTTCGACGAAATGTTTTCGGGGCCTTATTTGATCTCCCGTGTCTTAAAGCAAGAAGCTGGCGCATGGCTTAACTCGTTCATGCGCTTCCGTGAAAGATCATCTTCGCTAGCGGACTTTCCCCTCTCGACGAGTTCGATTCACCCGCGGGTTTCGGAGCGAGAGTTCTCCCTTGGAATCACGCTTTTTGCGAGCTTATCACCGACCAAGTTACGGTTTTAAGTTCGAGTCAGGCCGCGGCGTTGACGGGTCAGCGTAGAGGCAGGAAGTTCGGACTCTTTGCTCCTTTGGTCGCGTGGTCGCGCCCGTACCGAACTCTCGTTCCAGACCATTGCGAAAAGGGGCCGGTTTCTTGACAGTGGGTTTCGCTACCAGTTACTCTTTATGCTTTTCGGAAAACGTTCAAGGAATGGAAGATTATGCCAAAGCGGACTTTTCAACCGAACAACCGTCGGCGGGCGAAGAAGCACGGGTTTCGCCTTCGGATGTCGACCAAGAAGGGGCGCTTGGTGCTCAAGCGTCGGCGCGCCAAGGGGCGCAAGAGGCTCACTCCGAAACACTACTGAGATACACTCTTCCGAGGTCGGCGAGGCTCAGCAGCTCGGCAGATTTTCGTCTGGTCTACTCTTCTGGTCGCCGCTACGACGGGCAGTATTTGACGGCCTTTGTTCGACGCAACGATTTGGACCGGCATCGTCTGGGCGTTACCGCTTCGCGGCGGGCAGCACGCCGCGCCGTTGAGCGCAACCGGTTGAAGCGGCTGTTGCGCGAGGCTTTCCGGTTGAGCCGGAGGGATCTCAACGGTCTGCGTTGGAAATACGACTGGGTGCTCAATGCCAACCGGCTCCTGCTGGAAGCAAAAGTTTGGCAGCCACTTGAAGACCTTAGGCGCATTATCGCTCGAGTTGCCGAGCAAGAGGAGGGCAAAAAGCGCTGCTGAGCACGCGAACAAAACGAGCGAAAGGGCTTGTTACGTTGATTGCCGAGCGCCCGTGAGGCGTTGGTCGCGTTCGAAACTCGTGAGACATCTCCTGATAGCGCTTCTAGATTTTTACAAGGCGGCCATCTCGCCGCTGCTGCCGCCAGCTTGTCGCTTCATACCAACTTGCTCGGAATACATGCGCGAAGCGATCGTTCGCTACGGGGCGTGGCGCGGTGTGTATATGGGAGTGCGGCGACTCTTGCGTTGTCATCCTTTTTGCGCTGGTGGATACGATCCAGTTGAGTAGCCATGTGCATCAAAGCTCCGGTGCCACCTCTTGTTGGGCGGTGCCGCAGTGAGCCCAGAAAATTCCGATGGAAACCAGAAGATTCATACTCGCTCTCGTGCTTTCTGCAGCGGTGCTGATCGTTTGGGAATATATGTTTCGCCCGCAAGCGCCGCCGAAACCCTCCGCCCAACAAACCGCTTCGGAACCGGCGGCTCCTCGACCTGAGCCGACGCTGGAGAGCGCTTCGTTACCTGTTTCGCCTGTTGAAACAAGTCGCCCGCGCTCGATCACCATCTCGACGCCGCTCTACGAAGCGAAGTTCACTAATCGCGGTGCCGTTCTCGAAAGTTGGGTGCTCAAAAAGAACAAGGACACGGGACGCCCGCTCTATTCGGTTGGCAAAGACGGAAAGCAACCTTTGGAACTGATCTCGCCCGTCGGTTTAGAGCGGGGCGAGGCGCCGTTGCAGGTTCAAGTCGATGACAAGGCGTTGAGCGATCTTCTCAACCGCAGCACCTACACGGTAGGCGGCGTGGATGGCGAAGCGGACGCGCGCATGGAGCTTCAACCCGGCCAGACGCTACGCCTCGATTTCATTCTGCGTGATGAAAGCGCCCGCGTGGAAGCGGTCAAAACGGTGGTCCTTAACGCAGATAACTACGGGTTTGATTTCGCGCTGAAGATCGTGCGCGACGGACAGACTCTTCCCGAAGCGCGCCTCGCCATCGGTCCGAGCATCGGGGATCAAGGCATTCCGCATTACACTTTTTACTCCGTGCCGCCCGAAGGCGTAGCCGTCGTCAACGACGAGGTTCAACGCGTTCATGCTTCCGCGGTCCACAAGGATCACGGCGACCGCCAAGCTTTTCAAGGTCGAGTCGATTGGGCTGGCGTCGGCGATACGTACTTTGCCATGGTCGGCGTCCCACAGCGTCCTGCGACGGGGGTGGAGTATCGCACTTCGAGGTACGAGCATGAGGCCAACGGTCAGAAAGAAGAGCGCTTTTTGATCACCGGACTGCTCGACGTTCCGGCTGATGGCACGGCGTCGAGGTTTTACGTCGGACCAAAAGACCATTACCTCTTGCAGGAAGCGAGCGCAACGGTGAGCAGCGCCGTCGGCCGCACGGTGGATCTCGAAAAGCTGATCGACTACGGCTTTCTCGCCAGCATTTCGCGTCCGCTGGCAGTGCCTATCCTTTGGTCGATCAAACATTTGTATGGGTGGACGGGAAGCTACGGCGCAGCCATCATCATTTTCACTGTCATCATCTATTCGCTCTTTTTCCCGCTCAAATGGCGCTCAACCAAATCGATGAAGCGGGCGCAAAAGCTCGCGCCGCGCATGAAGGAGTTACAGGAAAAGCTGAAGCGCTTGAAGCCGGAAGATCCGCGTTACAAGGAGCTCCAGATGGAGCAGATCAAGCTGATGAAAGAAGCGAACTTTCTCGGTGGTTGCATGCTGCTCCTCATCCAAATGCCTTTTCTGTTTGCGCTCTATCGAGCCATCACCATCTCGCTCGACTTTCGCCAAGCCTCATTTCTCTGGATGCCAGATCTATCGGCAGCTGACCCGCTCCACATCCTCCCCGTTTTGATGGCCGCATCGCTCTTCGTGCTTCAGATCGTGACGCCCACGCCCTCCAACGATCCTGCGGCGCGCATGCAACGGAACATGATGGCCGTAGTTTTGCCCGTGATGATGCTTTACATGCTCTGGAGCGCGCCTTCTGGTCTATTGGTTTACTGGTTCGTCGGCAACCTCGTCGGCTTCGGTCAACAACTCGTCATCAATCGTATGCTAAAATCCGAAGACGACGAGCCGCCGCCGACTGAAAGGGAAGAGGTTACAGCTAAAGGAAAAGGCGGGCGAGCTGCTTCGCCTGCTTCAGCCGCTGCGAGATGAACGAGATAGGACGAAAGGCAGAAAGGTTCTTGAACGATCTTTTCCGCTGCGCTGGCTTTGAGTTGCGCGCTTACGCTTCTGCCTCTGCCGAGGCTTGTGCAGTGGAGATCACCGGCAAAGATGAGCACCTTCTGCGCAGCGAGGGCGGCCAACTGCTTTACGCGCTGGAGGATCTCCTCAACCAGATTTTTCTCAGCTCGCTTCCAAAGGGAGCACGAATCATCTGCGATTCGCACGGTTTTCGTGCTGAGCGCGAAGTGGAACTGCGCGCTATGGCTCAACATGCGGCCATGCGAGTTCGCTCCACTGGCGCGCCGTTCATCTTCGGCCCGATGAACGCCAACGAACGGCGCATAATCCACTTAGCCCTCGCTGGCAACGAAGACCTTATCACCGAGTCCTTTGGCGAAGGCCAGCAGCGTCGTCTCAAAGTGAGTTTGAAACGAACCGCGACCTGAGAGCGTCTGAATTGACTGCCGAGCCAACCGTCGGATTGGCCTAAGCGCCCGCCTACAATGCAAGCAAGCGATACCATCGTCGCCGTCTCGACGCCGCCCGGACGGGGCGGCATCGGCATCATCCGTTTGAGCGGCCCGCAAGCGCTTGAACTGGCGGGCAAACTCCTGCGCAGGCCAAATTTCGAGCCGGAACCGAATCGCGTCTCGCTCCGTGTTCTGCGCGATCCGGGGACGGGCGAGGAGTTGGAACGCGCTCTTGTCACATACTTTCAAGCTCCGCGCTCCTTCACGGGCGAAGACGTGATTGAGTTCAGTTGCCATGGCTCACCGGTTCTCTTGCTTCAAATCGTGGACGCGCTGCTTCGGCTCGGAGCGCGCGCAGCCGAGCCGGGAGAGTTTACCTTGCGCGCCCTTGCAAATGGCAAACTTAACCTGAGCCAAGCTGAAGCCATCCGCGATCTCATCGAAGCGCGAACCACCGCCGCCGCGCGTCAAGCTGCGCGGCAAATGGGCGGCGAGCTTTCCGCCCGCTTGCAACCTTTCAAAGAGACCTTGCTCGAAATCATCGTCCCGTTGGAATCATCGCTGGAATTCGTTGAGGATGACCTGCCCAATGTCGAAATCGAACGATTAAGCGCGCGGCTTTCTGATCTCATTCGCATGGTAGATGAACTGGCTGCGACTTTTCGCGCTGGAAGGTTGCTCAAAGACGGCTTGAAGGCAACCCTGGTGGGGCGGCCTAATGTGGGTAAATCTAGCATTTTCAACGCTTTGCTTAAACAAGATCGGGCCATCGTGACGGACCTTCCCGGGACCACGCGAGATGCTCTGAGCGAGGTGATCAACCTTGAAGGTATTCCCGTCCTTCTCACAGACACAGCGGGCGTGCGCGAGTCTGCGGACGCCATCGAGCGCATAGGCATCGAGCGCACTCGCCGCGCCATCTCTGACGCAGATCTGTTGCTTGTTGTCGTGGATGGCTCTGAACCTTTGACTGCAGAGGATCAGGAGCTGATCTCGGAGGTTGCCGAAAGCCCCCACTTGATCGTCGCTAACAAGTGCGATCTGGGAAGCTTCTCGCTACAACGGTTGCTGCAGGTAGTGACCGACGGCGTGGAAGTCATTGCCGTTTCAGCCCGCACTGGACAAGGACTGGAGGATCTGCGGAAGGCCGTGTTGCGTTCCTGTTCGGCGCCCGAAAATTCGATCGAAGGGCTTCTTTTGACCAACGCTCGGCATTACGATTTGCTGCGTCGCGCAAGCGATTCTCTGAAAGCTTCGCGAAAACTTCTAGAGGAAAGCGCAAGCGAGGAATTGGTTTTGGTTGGCCTTTACGACGCGCTGCGCTATCTCGGCCAGATCACTGGGGAGACGACTCCTGAAGATGTACTAACTCAAATCTTCTCCACCTTTTGCATTGGAAAATGACTTCTTTCTCTCGCCACGCTCGGGAGCGACAAAGACGCGGATCCTTAGTCAACATACCGCGCAGGTGCGGAGCGTTATCGGTTGAGGCGAGTACGACAAGAAACTTGCGCTGGTCGTCATGTTGAGCGGCAGTGAAGACCGGGCTTTCAGACGTTACTTGCTATGGAGTTAGGATCTTACAAAGAATAGGAACAAGGTGGCGACTTGATTGATTTCCAGCCACGTAAATCGTGTGTAGAGTTATGCTAGTATGATAGAATTTCAGCCATGCTGCTTGAATCCCTTGAAATCCACCAGTTCAGGAATTTGGGCGGCAAAGTCTCTTGGAGCCCGGGAATAAACATCATCTTCGGCGACAACGGGCAAGGGAAGACCAACTGGCTCGAAGCCATCTACCTTCTAGCCACGACGAAATCTTTTCGTACCCAGCGGCCGCAGGAAGCGATCCGTTTCGGCGCTGATTTGGCGTTCGCGCGCGGGCGCATCCAACGCAGCCGCGAAATCCACCGTGATTTGCAGGTCACGCTTCAAGGGAAGACCAAACTGCTTTTCGTCAACGGCAAGCGCGAAACAGTAGCCAACTACGTCGGGCAGCTCCACGTCGTTGCTTTCACGTCCGAGGAGTTGGAGATCGTGCGTGGCGCGCCGGAAGCGCGTCGGCGCTTTCTTGACCGCGGCGCTCTTTCGCTTCACCACGCTTACTTACAAACGCTCGCCGATTACGGTCGCATCATCAAGCAGAAGAACCGTCTGCTGCAAATGGTTGCCGAGGGCAAAATGGGCGACGAGCGGGCGCGCGCAGAGATCTCGCCATGGAACGAGCAGCTCGTTGAACTGGGCGCGCAAATACATGCTGCGCGCACGGATTACGTCGCGCGCCTCAATGCCGTGCTTGAACGGAAACTCTTCGGCCGCGAAGAGATAACAGTTCGTTACCTCTCGTCGTTGGAAGGCAAAGGCGACGCGCGCGACTACCGCGCGTTGCTGGCCGAAAGGTTGGAGAAGCGCCTGCCCGCCGAAATAGCCGCCGGATATTCGCTCGTCGGCCCCCATCGAGATGACCTCGAGATACTGTTTGACGGACGGGACATAAGGGCTTTTGGCAGCGCCGGCCAACAGCGTAGCGCGTTGATTACGCTTGATTTAGCGGCGATCTCGGTGTATCATCTATGGCACGGCGAGTATCCGCTCTTGCTGGTTGATGACATCGATGCAGAACTCGACCGGAAGAGGATCGGTAGTCTGTTGGAGCATCTGGAGGGGCGAACGCAAACCTTTGTCACGACCTCCAAAGAGGCTCTCGTTCAAGAGATCCGCGCACACGCCTCGTTGTACGAAGTAAAAGAAGGTCTTATCCGCCCTTCTTCACCGCGGGCGGTGAAGGTTGGAGTCTGCGAGGGGAGCTGAAGCGCGTTCAACGGTAACAGGAATTCGGAGGTGAGACGAGAATTGGCGACGAATATCAAGGACATCAAGGAAGAAGCGGAAAAATACGATTCCAGTTCCATTACGGTGCTTGAAGGGCGCGAGGCCGTACGCAAGCGCCCGGCGATGTATATCGGTTCAACGGGCGAACTCGGGCTTCACCACTTGGTTTATGAAGTGGTCGATAATTCGGTTGACGAAGCGCTCGCTGGCTATTGCGACACGATTGAAGTGACGATTCATCTGGACAATTCCGTCACGGTCGTCGATAACGGACGAGGAATCCCCGTTGATTATCACAAACAGGAGAAGCGCTCGGCGGCTGAAGTCGTCATGACCAAGCTTCACGCCGGCGGCAAGTTCGACTCCAACGCCTACAAGGTTTCAGGCGGATTGCATGGCGTGGGCGTCAGTTGCGTCAACTTCTTGTCCGAATGGTTGCGGTTGGAGATTTGGCGCGACGGTAAGACTTGGGAACAGGAGTATCGCCGCGGCATTCCCGTTGCTCCACTGGTCGCGACCGGAAAGACGCGCCGACGCGGGACCAAGATCACTTTCAAGCCTGATCCGGAGATCTTTGAGACCACCGAGTTTAGTTTCGACCGCCTCTCCGAGCGCTTGCGCGAAAAGGCCTTTTTAAACAAGGGCATTCGAATCACCATCACGGACGAGCGCGAAGAGCCTGAGCGGCGGCACGAGTTCCATTACAAGGGCGGCATCGCCGAATTCGTTCGCCACCTGAACAAGAACAAGAACGTTCTGCACGATAAACCCATCTATTTCGAGAAGCGGGATCCGAATCTTTCGATCGAGGTCGCCATTCAGTACAACGACGGCTACGACGAAAAGGTCTATTCCTTCGCCAACAACATCAACACGGTGGATGGCGGAACGCATCTGTCGGGTTTCCGCTCGGCGCTAACGCGCACGATCAACAATTACGCGCAATCTTCCGGCTTGGCGAAGAACTTCAAAGGCTCCTTGACCGGCGACGACGTGCGCGAGGGATTGGTCGCCGTCATCAGCGTGAAACTGCCGCAACCGCAATTCGAGGGGCAGACCAAAGGCAAGCTTAATTCGGATGTCAAGGGTGCGGTTGAATCCTTTCTGAACGAAAAGCTCGCCGAATATTTCGAACAGAATCCAAGCGTTGCGCGCCGCATCGTCGGCAAGGCGATCGACGCCGCACGCGCCCGCGAAGCGGCGCGCAAGGCGCGTGAGATCGTCCGCAAAAGCGCGTTAAACGTGACTAGTTTGCCCGGCAAGCTGGCCGATTGTCAGGAGCAGGATCCGGCACTGTGTGAACTTTACATCGTCGAGGGCGATTCGGCGGGCGGCTCGGCCAAACAAGCGCGCGACCGTCGCAACCAAGCGGTGCTGCCGTTGAAAGGCAAGATCTTGAACGTGGAGAAGGCGCGGTTTGACAAGATGCTCTCGCACAGCGAAATCAAGACGTTGATCACCGCGCTCGGCACAGGGATCGGCAAGGATGACTTCGATATCAATAAATTGCGCTATCACAAGGTCATCTTCATGACCGACGCTGATGTCGATGGGTCGCACATTCGCACGCTGTTGCTCACTTTCTTCTACCGGCAGATGCCGGAATTGATCGAACGGGGTCACATCTACATCGCGCAGCCGCCGCTTTACAAGGTCAAGCACGGCAAGCGCGAAGAGTACATCAAGGACGAGCGGTCATTAACCCGCTACTTGATGAAGATCGCAACCAACGACGTCAAGGTGAAATCGGAAGGAAGCGGCGCTGTAATCGAAGGGCGAGACCTAGCGCGTTTGCTGGAACAGACGGCGGAGTTTCGCCGCTATTTTGATAAGACAGTGCGTCGTTTTGGGGGTGACGACCAGCTTCTACGGACGCTGCTTGAGGCGTTGGCTGGAAAGCAGGGCGTGCTGCGCCGCAAGCGTGGCCTCTCGCTACGCGATCTGTTCCAAGAGCGAGAGGGGAGATTGATGGCGAAGGTGGAAGAGGCGCTGGCCAAAGCCGGCTACGAGACGGAGTTGACCACCGACGAAGAGCATGATCTATGGGAGATTGAGGTCAAAAACCGAACCGACGCACAGATCATGTTCGATTGGGAACTGGCCAGTCACGTCGAGTTCCAGAAGACGGTCGAACTCCATACGATACTCGAAGACCATCTCGCCTCGCCTTTCACCGTTCAGCAAAACGGTTCGCGCGAGAGAGTCGCCTCGCGCGAAGAGTTGCTCGAAAAGGTTTTGGCAGCGGCCAAGAAGGATCTGACCATTCAGCGTTACAAGGGGTTGGGCGAGATGAATCCAGAGCAGTTATGGGAAACGACGATGAATCCGGAAAAGAGAACGCTGTTGCAGGTCAAGATAGACGACGCGGTGGAGACGGACCAGCTCTTCACGATCTTGATGGGCGATGCGGTCGAACCGCGCCGCCGCTTCATCGAGGAGAACGCGCTCGACGTGCGCAACCTTGACGTTTGACGAAGAGAGCGCGGGCCAACGGGGGGCGCGCGATGCAGGCAAAACTTGCGCGTCGCGTTTGAAGCGAGCGAAGAAGAGCCTTTGCCGAGTCGCTCAAGCATCCGATGCGGATTGGCAGATCGCTCGCCCCGCTCTTTGCGAACATAACGCAGCCACGGGACGCTGGTCGAAGTGCCGCTCACAGTTTTCTCGCTCTGCTCTTTCGAGCATAGCCCTTTCGGAACGACAACCGATCGTTTGAAAAACGAGTCACGGGATCGGTTTCCTCATCTCTTCGTTCGAGACATCAGTCGAAAGGCCAGAAGAAGCGTCGGAACAGCGTTCGTTTGAGATCGACGTAGCCTTGATCGCCGGCGATCAACTCGCGCAGCGTGCGTCGCACGCCGCGGTGCGCGCGTCCCAATTCGATCATGCGTTCGGAGAAGGGCGCGCCCAAAAGGTCGCCGTAGAAACGGCGCCGCATCTGCGCCGCGCGTCGCAACTGTTGCCCAAAATCTTCGCGCCAGCGTTCCTCGTAAGAGCGAGCGGCATCTTGCGCCAGGCTTTGGGCAAACAGTTCCGCCGATCGCAGGGCGTAATAGATCCCTTCGCCCGTCACTGGATCAGCGAAACCGGCGGCGTCGCCAAGCAGCGCCCACCCATCGCCGACGGTTCGCCGACGATCCAGCGTCTCGGCGCTCAGTCCCGGAATGCGCGCGGCGTAACGCACCAGCGGGAGTCGATCTATATCAACCGGGGGTTCTTTCGATGCTGCGCGCGGATTGTAGTAATCGACGATGAAGCGACGAAGATGATTGTCAAGCGCGTCGTGATCGAAACCCTCCTGACCCACTGCGATGCCGAAGCAGATATGGTCGAGCCGCGGAAAGGCCCAAGCGTAACCGGCCCATCCGGGCAGAAAAGAGATCACCGTCGCGACCTCGCGCGTCAGTGGACCGCGATAGCCGAAGGCGACCTCCATGTCGGCGTTGGCGATGCGTTCGGCGAGACGTCTGGCGAAAGAGCTGTTTGCGCCATCGGCGGCCACCAAAAACTTCGCTCGCAAGACCGATCCTGATTTAGCGCGTATGGTCCATATCCTTCCATCGCGGGCGAAATCACTGGCTCGCGTCTTGAAGATCTCAGCTCCGGCTCTTTCGGCTCGCAGGCGAAGGTAGCCATCGAGCGCACGGCGCGAGTAGATGGCGAAGGGCTCGCGCAAGCGGAGAGGCAATCTTTTGCCGCTCGGCGAGATCATCTCGACGCGCGTGATGGTGCGCGACGGAGCGTTCAATAGATGCGGCCACGCGCGCAGCGCCTTGGAGGTTACGCCGCCGCCGCACGCCTTTGGTTCCTTGTGCGGGCGGCCATCGAAGAGCGCGACGCGCGCTCCGGTGCGTGCGAGAAGTTCGGCGGCGAACGATCCCGCTGGACCAGCTCCAACGATCGCGATGTCGAACAAAGCGTTCATCTATCTCGACGGAAAAGTAGCCGCGGCGCTTGCTCAAAGGCGACGCACGACTGTGGAACGAGTTTCAATCCCCTTTTCGTGCGACAGCCGTTTTAGCTTCGCAGTTAGCTCACCACCTCTCGGCCATTTTGAAGCTCGACGCGAGGCGCGCTGCCTCGTTTGATGGTCCCAATCTTTCAAGGCGCGCGCTTTTCTCTCAGACGCTTCCAACCCATTCATCAGTGCCGTTCGAGTTGAGACCGACGGCGAGTTTCGCATTTCTCCTACGCTTGAGCAACTCCTCCTATGCGAGCGATTGCGCGTCCGGCTTTGTTCGGTTGGAGACGAAGCCTTCTCAATAAAGACGTTGCGCGGAGCTTCATCGCCGAAATCTTGCCTGAGCTTCGCGTCGGGAACTATCTGGAGACTGGTCCAACCAGATTGCGCCCTTCGATTCGCCACCGCACTGTGAGGCTGTTTCGGCGACGGCTCCCTAAAACCGCGCCCGGATGTTTTGTGCCGACCAATGTTTTTTCGCTGAAGCTTTTTCGGTGGCGACTTTCGGGCGGCCTTTGATAAAATCTTTTACAGGGCGAAAATCGGGATCTTTCGAGGAGAGGAAGATGACGGCAAGCGGTCTGGTCTTTGTCGGCATCGCTCCGCATCCGCCGATCATGGTGCCGGAAGTCGGGCGCGAGCACGTTGCGCAGGTGGAAGGCTCCGTTGCGGCGATGCGTGAATTTGCGCGCCGCATCATCGCCAATCGCGCCGAGACGGTGGTGATCGTCTCGCCGCATGCGCCGCTTCAGCCCGATGCGTTCGTCGTCTATGCCGACCAACAGGTCCAAGGGGACTTCGCTGCTTTTCGCGCGCCGCAAGCGGAGGTGCGCGCGCTCACTGATCGCGCGCTGCTCCGCGCGGTTCAGGAAGTTGCCGCCGAGCGTGGCTACCGCATCGTGCCGCTTCGCGGCTACAGGCTCGATCATGGGACTGCAGTGCCGCTTTACTTTTTACAAAGAAATGGTTGGCGCGGGCGCGTCGTCGCCCTCGGTTACACCTTTCTCTCCAATGATGATCACATGAGGTTCGGTGAGTGCCTACGACGCGCAGCGGAAAAGGTGCGTCGGCGTGTCGCCCTTGTGGCGAGCGGCGATCTCAGCCATCGCCTCAAACCGGACGCACCGGCGGGATACCACCCGCAAGCGCGCCTCTTCGATGAAGAGATCACCGCGAGCATTCGGACGTGCGCGCTCGAAAGGATACCTGACATGGATCCTAACTTACGTCGCATCGCCGGCGAGTGTGGTTACCGTTCAATGCTCGTTTCGATCGGCGCGAGCCGCGATCTTCCGCGCAAGTGCGAGCTGCTCCATTACGAGGCGCCCTTCGGCGTCGGTTATATGGTCGCGCAGATCTGCTCGCTCTCGTCGGATGATGGCGAGGAGCACGGCGAAAAATGACTGCCGCCAGCGCAAAGTACTGTTTGGTTTCCTTGGCGCGTCAAGCCGTCGAGGAATACCTCGTGCGCGGACAGGTCATTAGACCTCCAGCAACGGCCCGGTTGGCGCGTGCTGCCTGCTTCGTTTGCATCAAGACGCTTGATGGAAAACTGCGCGGATGCATGGGAACGGTCGAGCCATCTCAGCCAAGTCTTGCCGAAGAGGTCATCGCCAACGCCATCAATGCCGCCACGCGCGACCCGCGTTTTGCGCCCGTCTCCGTAGAAGAACTCCTGTCGCTACGTTTTTCAGTCGACATCTTGTCGGCACTCGAACCGACCACGCTCGATGGACTGGACCCGCGAACCTATGGCCTCTTGGTGGAGAACGAAAGTCGAACCAAACGAGGGCTGCTCTTGCCGGCCATCGAGGGCGTCGAAACGGTCGAACAACAGCTCGCCATCGTCATGCACAAGGCTGGTCTGCAGGGCAATGAACCTTTCCGTCTCTACCGCTTCACTGTCCAGAGGTTTCGCGAAGATGAACGAAACGGGGCTCCTTAAAGAATCGCCCAACGGCTCGGCAGGCCGCGCCGTTGCACGGCTGCAGGCGAAATAAAAAATCCGCTGCATACGCGAGAAGCATGCAGCGGGCAAGATCCACAGGAGGAAAGGAATTTTATTTTGCGCCAAAAACGCCCGTGTGTCAAATCGCGCCACGAGACCTCTTGTCGATCGCAAAGGCTCCTCCAAAAGCACTGCGCCGCAAAAGAGTGCGCGGTGCGATGACGGTTGAAAGCCCACCATGAGGAAGTCGAAAATCTTTGCCTCTCGGATCGCGTGCGCGCTGGTCGCGTCGCGCTGTTGAAAGCCGACGGCGTCAAAAGTCTTTGCGACGATATGCGGCTTCAGATACTCCACACCGCGCATCATCTGTTGAAAGCCGACGGCGTCAAAAGTCTTTGCGACTTTGTGGTTCGCGCCCGTTCCATTCTCCCCCTTGTTGGGGGCCGACGGTGACGGAAGTCTTTACACTGCTCGGCGGTCCATGCTACAACTCGCCTGAAGCGAACCGACTTCAAAGCAGGCAGATCATCGAGCCGGGCCTTTGTCAGGGGCGGTCCGCTCTTTGAGCCGGGCCTTTGTCAGGGGCGGTCCGCTCTTTCGAGGAGAAGTTTGTTGCGACAAATTTCGGCAGGAGGTTGAAGCATGGCAGTCAAGGTTCAAGTTGTCTTCTACAGCATGTACGGGCACGTCTATAAAATGGCCGAAGCCGTGGCGGCTGGGGCTGGGGAGGTCGAGGGCGCAGAGGTTTCGCTCTATCAGGTGCCGGAACTCGTGCCCGACGAGATATTGGAGAAGACCGGAGCTAAAGCAGCGAAAAAGGCTTTCGCTCATGTTCCCATCGCGCGGCCCGAGCAACTGGCAGAGGCCGATGCGATCATCTTCGGCACACCGACGCGCTTCGGCAACATGTGCGCGCAGATGCGCAACTTTCTCGACCAGACCGGCGGTCTATGGGCCAGTGGCGCGCTCATCGGCAAAGTCGGGAGCGTTTTCACTTCCACGGCCTCGCAACACGGCGGACAAGAGACGACCATCACGAGCTTTCACCTAACGTTGCTTCATCACGGCATGATCATCGTCGGTGTCCCTTACTCGGAGCAGCGACTGCTCAACATGAACGAGATCACAGGCAGCAGCCCGTATGGTGCCGCAACCATTGCGGGCGGCGACGGCTCGCGTCAGCCGAGCGAAAACGAGCTCGCCATCGCTCGTTTTCAAGGGCGGCATGTGGCCGAGATCGCACGCAAACTGGTTCGATGATCAAGCGTTGGCGAAAGGGGCTTTCAGGAGTAAGATTATTCGCGTTCGGAGAAATCACCGCGCCATTCGGGGGGCGTTTGGGGGTAAGGCTGTTCACGTTGCCGAGATCGTCTTTAAGGAGGATGGCGGAAGATGAAACGTTTCATTGCTTGTGGGTTCTTCGTGGCGTTGTTTTGCGCGCCGATCGCTTTCGCGCAGCAAGGCGAAGCGCGCAGACAGAAGCCAACCAGACCATCCGAGGTCGAACGCATCGCGGTGGAAGAACTCAAGGAGAAGATCGCCAAAGGTGAGCCAGTGGTCATTCTCGATGTGCGCGCTGGAGCAGCTTATGACTCAAGCGACCAAACGATCAAGGGCGCGCGCCGCATCGCTCCCGATGAGATCGAAAAGCGCTTGTCGGAGCTTCCCAAAGATCGTGAAATCGTCACTTTCTGCACTTGACCGAGCGAGGGGACGAGCGCCCGTGTGGCGTTGACGCTCATCAACAACGGTTTCACGCGCGTGCGCGCGCTTAAGGGCGGATGGGATGCGTGGGTCGCTGCTGGTGGACCGGTTGAGCCGAAGAAAAAGGAAGCGCCCTGAGCGAAATCCGTTCAAGCTAAATCTCGTCTTGGGCCGAACAGCGCGGCTTGAGCGGCGTCGGCATAGGCTCGATGGCGCTGGCGACGAAGGCGACGCTCGACGCCAGCGCTCAATTCGCCGCTTTCGCCCCCGTACAACCGTTCCTATCCTTTCCTCTCATTGCCAACTTCATTTACGCGCTTGACTCTGGAGTGCGGTCGAGGGTGTAAACGCTTCAACGGATGAAGAGGAGGTTCCCTGCATCAGAACTGCTGATCGGGGAAGTAGCCGCACGTGCCGGTGTGAGCGTGGATACGATTCGCTACTACGAGCGACGTCGGCTGCTCCCTCCCGCTGCGCGCACGACGGGAGGCTTTCGCCTCTTCAAAAGCGACGTGATCGCGCGCGTGCGCTTCATCAAGCAAGCGCAAAGCATTGGTTTTTCGCTCGAAGAGATCGCCGCATTGTTCTCTTCAAAAGATAGCATCTCGGAATGTCAAAAGATGCGTGATCTTCTGCAGGTCAAGATCAAGGAGCTCGACGAGCGTATCGCTGAGCTACGTCGAATGCGGCGCTTGCTACATCGCTACCTAGATGAGTGCGAGCGCGAGTTGCGGCGCCACGGGAAGGTGGCCGAGTGCCCGGTCGTCGATGAGATCAGCCACACGAAGGAGGGAAAAGGATGAAAAGAATGAAGCGAGAGGATATAGCCATCGGCGGGGCCATCATCGCCGCGCTGGCAGCGAGTCTTTGCTGTGTTGGACCTTTGCTCTTCGTCTTGCTTGGCGTGGGCGCGTTCGGCGCGGCGACTGTGTTCGAGGCGGCGCGCCCTTTTCTGCTCGCTGTTGCCGTATTATTGCTGGCTTTCGGTTTCTACCGCGCCTACGTTCAGCCGCGAAGAGTCTGTTCGTCTGGTGAATCTTGTGCCGTCCATCCACCGAGCGGGAAAATGCGTTTCGGTTTATGGCTGGCGACCATTGCGGTGATCGCTTTCGCTCTCTTGCCGCGCTACGCTGGCCAGCTCGTCGAACGCTGGCAGCAAAGCGCACAGCCAACCTCCCTTTCCGAACAGAGCGTAACGCTAAGGATCGGTGGCATGAGTTGCGCAAGCTGCGCGACTACGGTCAAGCTTGCGCTCGAAGGTGTGGCGGGAGTGCATCAAGCTGAAGTCAACTTCGATCGCGCGGAGGCGGTCGTCAAATATGACCCGCGCCTTGCGCGAGCGGAAGATCTGATCGCTGCGGTACACAACAGCGGTTATTCCGCCGAGATTATCGAAACGGCCGCTAGCTTAAGTTCTATGGGGCAACGAGCGGAGGAAGCCTGTTGTACGACCGTTAGAAGCCTTCGGGAAGGAGACCAAATGAACGATTCGGCGGCAGCGGTTCAGTATTCGAAGGATCTCGACAACTTGCGCGCGCAGTTTAATCGGGATAGGGGCCGCGTCAGGCTCATCACGCTTCTTTCGCCGACTTGTCCGGGTTGTGCTGAAAAAGGGGTGAGCGAGTTGCGCGATAAACTTCTCGCGAAGATCAACAGCGATGATCTTCGGCTGTACGTCGTCTGGGTGCCGGCGCTTCCGACAGATGATGAGGGCAAAGTGCCAGCAGCCGCGATGCGGCTAACCGACGGGCGCGTTCGTCATTACTGGGACGCGCACGGCGAGATGAGGACCATCTACCAGCGTTTGATGAACATGCGTGAGCCGGCTTGGGACGTTTACTACGTTTACGACCGCAGCGCTGAGTGGGGCGCGGAGCCGCCGAAGCCTAACTACTACACGCACCAGCTTCGTTCTCTGCCGCCGGAGTTCATGCTGAACGGGGACAAACTCTCTTCGAAAGTGAACGAACTGATCGCCGCTAGGGCGCGAAGCTAGAAGAAGCCGTTGCGGAACGTTGACGCTCTCAAAAGATGGATAAGGAGGTTACACCGATGAGGTACGTCAAGATACTTTGGATCGCTCTACTAACGACCCTGCTTAACGGAGCAGCGGTTGCGCAAAGCGGCGGAGAGCTGCTCGTCAAAGAGAAGCGCGACCAAGCGACGCTCAACTCGAACCGCTTTCGTTGTTCTTCTTGTGCGACGCGCGTGGTCGAGGCGCTCAAAAAAGAGCGCGGCGTAACAGAGGTGCGCGTCGAGGGCGAAAAGCCCCCGATCAACGTTGTGGTCCGATTCGACCCGCGGAAGACGAACGCACGGCGCATCGGACGCGCGGCCAAGCGCGCGCTCGAAACCGATCCGCACGATCGTTTCTCCGTCAAGTTGCGCTACGAAGAGGAGGGCCGATGAGCGAGGCGAAAAGTTACGATCTGGTGATTTTGGGATCGGGTTCAACCGCTTTCGCGGCGGCGCTTCGCGCGCAAGAACTCGGCAAAACAGCCGTCATGACAGAGGAGCGAACCATCGGCGGCACTTGCGTCAATCGCGGTTGCTTGCCATCGAAGAATTTGATCGAAGCGGCGCGAATCATCTACGATGCGCGCCGCCCACGTTATCCGGGCCTTGAGCCCGTCGAGTTGACATCCTCCCCACGGCGCGCAGCCGGGGGATTCTCGGAGGTGATCCGAGATGGTTCGCGCTTCGTCGGGTG
>NZ_PSLQ01000009.1:0-48923 GCF_040289685.1 Pyrinomonas sp. | reverse complement strand
GCCGGGGGTCTCCGCGCCGCCGCAATCTGATGATCGGGCGAGGATCTGGCGAGATTTCATCCTCGTGCGCGCCGGAACGGGCATTGGCATCGGCGTGGTGCGCGATGGCGAGATCTATCGCGGGGCGGGGGCGAGTGGGAATCTTGCTGGCGAGTTTGGGCATATGACCATCGTCGCTGGCGGCAAACTTTGCGTCTGCGGCAATCGCGGTTGTTGGGAACGCTACGCTTCTGCTACCAGCGCCGTCATGCTCTATCTTGGCGATCGCGCCCCAACGAGCGGCGCACCGCCCATCCGCTACGCCGAACTCGTGCGCCGTGCTGAGGCTGGGGAGCTGCGCGCACAAGCGGCGCTTCGGCAGACAGGTGAATATCTCGGCATCGGCATTGCTAACGTCATCAGCGGTCTGGGCATGGATCGCGTGGTCGTTTCAGGGCGCATCGTTCTGGGTTGGCAGTTCATCCGCGAGCCGTTGCAGATGGCTGTGCAGCGCGCTTTGGCCGGGAGATTGGTCGAACCGATCATCGAAGCCGGATTGGTGACGGGGTCCGGCTTGGGAGGCGCGCTTGATGTAGCCGTGGATCACTACTTGACAGAAGCCGCCGAACGAACAAAAGTTGCCGATCGTTGAGGTCGTCAAAACGCAACTAGAGAAGGATGCCGCCGTCAAACCTTTCTTCAAACTTTTCTTGAAAAGGCGGCAAGTTGATGATGGCATCCTTATGAGTTGCGTTTCGTTCGCCTTGGCGCGACTTGCGTTTTTGGCCCGCGCGGTTACTTAACGCGGCTTCTCTTGCGTTTCAAGAAGTCTATCAGGACGAACTGCGAGAGGTTGCCGGGCGTCGCAAAATAAGCCTTGCCGTTGGTCATCGCCGTCATCTGTTTGACGAACTCGACCAAGTAATAATCGCTCGCCAGCATGAAAGTGTTGATCATGATGCCGGCTTTGCGGCAGATCTGCACCTGCTTGAAGGTTTCGGCCATCACGACGGGATCGAAGCCCATAGAGTTTTTGTAGAGCCTGCGCCCGGAAGAGGCATCGCGTTCGCGCCGTGCCGGTGTAAGGTTTGCGGTCTCGACGTAGCACGCGGTCGGTTTTCCGTCTGTGATCATGATGATTTGCCGCATCTCTTTGCGTTGCGCGAGAAGCAGCCGACGCGCAAGGCGCAAACCTTCCGCCGTGTTTGTGTGATGGGGACCGACCTGCGTCGTCGCGAGCTTGGCAAGCGGCAGTTCCTCGGCGGAATCGTGAAAGAGGACGACCTTCAGCGAATCGCCCGGGTACTGTGTGCGGATCAGATGCGCAAGCGCGAGCGCGACCTTTTTTGCCGGCGTGAAACGATCTTCGCCGTAAAGGATCATCGAATGGGAGCAATCGAGCATGACGACGGTGGCGCACGAGGACTGGTAGTCGCACTGATGAACGTAAAGGTCTCCGTATTCGAGATCGAGCGGAACCGTCAGCCCTTGACGCTTGATCGCTGAAAGAAGCGTCGCGTTGACATCCAAGTTGATCGTATCGCCGAATTCATACGGCTTGGAACGCTGTGCCGCTTCCACGCCGGTTGCAAGGTGTTCCGTGTCGTGCCGTCCAATGGATGAACGGCCCAAACTGCCGAGCAACTTCTGCAGGGTCTTGTAGCCGAGAAAATCCAGCCCCTTCTCGGTCACCTCGAACTTGATGTTGCGCGGGAGCGGTTCCTCGAAGCGGCCCCTTTGATCTCTCGGACGCGCTTGCTGATTCGGCGCCGAGGCTTCTTCGCGAAGCGTCAGGTATCCTTCCTCGACGAGCCTTTCGATCAATTGATTGAGCAGCTCTTCGAGCTGCGAACCGCGGAACCGACCATCGTTTTCAGCAAGCATCTGTTCGATGTCCTGCGGCGAGAGCTGGCCCATCTCGATCAAAGCTTGAAGCAGCGCTCGGCGGAGCGCGTCGAGCGAGCGGTCGAGCTGGTGCGGCTTTCTGGACCAGTAGTGATCATCGTCGTAGCCCGAATGGAGAAGCTGATCCTGCAGCGCGTCCATCAGGTCGCCCAGATTAATGCCCGAGACATCGAAACCTCTGAACTTGGAGTACCGAATGAACTTCATCTTGCTTTCTCCCCTCGACTTTTCGAGGCGATCTTTTGAACCCGACGCGCTTCGAAGGGCTCAGGATCGGCGCCTTTCGCTCAGGTCGCGACGGCGTTAGCTGTAACGCCCGGTGCCCGTCAGGTCTTCGTAGATCATGCCGCGACGATCCTTGCGGGCTTTGGTTGCTGCCGCGTAGCCGCCCTCTTCGTTGCGCGAGATCTTGTTCTGCGCGTAAAGCCCTTCGAGCGCGAATTCGCATGCGGCGACGGCCAACGCCGTGTCGTCGCGTTTGAGATCGAACGGGATAAGAGCCGTATCGATCAGTTCCGGTACGTCTTCGAGCAACAGCAGGCATTCTTCGGCAGAGGCCGTGTCGCTCAAGCGCAAGGTGTTTCCTTGATCGAACCACTGCACGGTTTTGGCGAAATCTATGCCGACGAAGTAACCCTCGAAGATCTCGCCCGCAGCTCGTTTGATCAAATCTTTGGCGATCTTCACGGCGCCGATCTGCTCGCCTTCGTATTCGAGTTCCATCTTGCCTGTCATCGATGGGATGGCCGCATAGATGTCGGCGATGCGCGCAGCGACTTCCCGTTCGCCAGTGAGAAGCGCGCGCCGCTCGGCATTGGAGACGACCGATTCCATAACGGTGATCGGCATCCGCTGCGAGACGCCGGAGCGCTTATCGATGCGTTGGTCGTCGCGCGCTTCGAAAGCGATCTGTTCGACCGTTTCGCGGATGAAATCGGGAATGACGATCCGTCCTTCGATCCCTTCGCGTGCGGTCCACGCTTCTTGGCGCGTGATCTCGATGGCCTGTTGCAGCTCTTTCGGGTAGTGGGTCATGATCTCAGCGCCGATGCGATCTTTGAGCGGCGTGATGATCTTGCCGCGCGCCGTATAGTCCTCCGGGTTGGCGCTGAAGACGAGCATCACATCGAGCGGCAAGCGAACCGGATAGCCTTTGATCTGCACGTCGCCTTCCTGCATGATGTTGAACAATCCGACCTGTATCTTGCCTGCCAAATCGGGCAACTCGTTGATGGCGAAAATACCGCGGTTGGCGCGCGGCAGCAGGCCGTAGTGGATCGTCATCTCGTCGCTTAGAACATGCCCGCCCTTGGCCGCTTTGATCGGATCGACATCGCCGATGATGTCGGCGATGGTGACATCGGGCGTGGCGAGTTTTTCAACGAACCGCGCATCGCGCTCGATCCATGCGATCGGGGCGTCGTCGCCTAGCGCTTCGACCAAGCGACGTCCATGAGCGCTGATGGGGCGAAGCGGGTCGTCATTGATTTCGGATCCTTCGATGATCGGGATGCGTTCATCGAGCAGCTCGACGAGCTGGCGGATGATGCGACTTTTAGCTTGCCCGCGCAATCCCAAAAGGATGATGTTGTGTTTGGCCAAGATCGCGTTGACGATTTGCGGGATCACCGTTTCGTCGTAGCCGATGATGCCGGGAAAGATCTTCTCGCCCGCGCGCAATTTGCGCACGAGGTTGGCTCGCAGTTCGTCTTTGACCGAACGCGAGCGGTAACCGCTGCGTTTGAGTTCGCCCAGAGTCTTCGGTAATGCCATGTCTCCCTCTTTCACGAAAAACTAAGCGCGTAATCCCCTTTTTTGATGAGCGAAGCGAGCGCTTCGGCCAAAGTCCTTTGCGTACGCAGACCCTCCAGATCGAGGCGCAGCCCGACGAGCGAGCGTGCCGCTTGCGCTCCGACACCCGCCACCACTGCTTCTGCGCCGAGCAGTTCGATGGCGGAGACAAGCGAGTAAAGATTGGCCACGGCTTGCGAATCAGCGATGCGCGCGCCCGTGATGTCTACGATCAACGCGCGCGCGCCCGTGCGCGCCACCTCGTTGAGCGCCGTTTCGATCGCCTTCTTCATCCGCGCGTTGTCGAGCGGGCCGATGAGCGGCATCACCAACACGCCTTGCCACACGGGGACGACGGGCGTTGAAACCTCTTCGAGCAGCATCTCGCGCTCGCGGTAGAGTCGTGCGAGCTTCTCTTCCGCGCGCTTGCGTTCCGAGATGTCGAGCACGAAAGCGACGGCTTGATCCGGCGACCCCTCGATCAGCGTGAAACCGATGAGCACAGGCAGGCGGCTTCCATCCCGACGAAGGTACTCTTTCTCCCAAGGTTTGCTGCGACCAGTGGCGCGCGCCTCGGCGATCTTCTCCTCATCCAAGGGCAAGTATTCCGGCGGCGTCAACTCACGCCAAGTCAGGCGCCCCTCTTCGATTTCTTGGCGCGTGCGCCCGACCATTTGCAAGAATGCATCGTTGGCATCGAGGATGTTGCCGCGTAGATCAGCGAAGATGATGCCGATGATGTCCGATTCGAACAGCGACCGCAACCGCGCTTCGCTTGCGCGCAGGGCACGCAAAGATTCTTCCTTGAGCCGATTCGCTTCCTGCGTCGCGCTATAGAGCAGCGCGTTGTCGAGCGCGATCGCCGCCCGGCGGGCCAAGTGCTCGGCGACGCGCAGATCATCTTGCGTGTAATAGCGGTTGGATTCCGCCGTCGCGAAGCTGATCGCGCCGAGAACGCGCCCGCGCGCAACGAGCGGCAGGATCATCACCGAGCGCAATCCGAGGCGACGCAAGATCCGCAGCTGCTCTTGATCACGGGCCAGCTTCTGCAAGAGATCGTCGGTGATCGTTTGGTAGATGACAGCGCTCTTGGTGCGCAGCGCTTTCGCTATGCCTTCCTCTTCGCTCAAATCGGTTGGGCAGCGTCGTTCGAGTTCGTGCACCAGCTCGACTTTGGTGCGGTCCATGTGCTCGACGGCCAAGCGCTGAAGGCGACCATCTTGCAGTAAATCTATGACGCACCAATCGGCCAAAGACGGGACGCTCAGCCTCGCAAGGTTGGCCAGCATCTTTTCATAATCGAGCGAGCTTGCCAGCAACGCCGTCGCTTCGGCTAGAAACTGCCATGCACGCTCGGAAGCTTCTGCGCGCGCACGCGCGCGTTCGGCCAAGGCGAAGAGGCGCGCGTTGTCAATGGCGATGGCTGCTTGCGCGGCCAATCCGGCGGCGACGCGTTCATCGCGCTCGGTGAAGCGATTCGCTTGCGGGTGACCCAGAACGAGCACGCCGTTGACCTCGCCAGTGCGGGAGCTGACGGGGACGAGCATCAAGCTGACGATGCGCGAACTTTCGAGCAAACGACCGGCGGTCGAATCTTTAAAAAGCGGGCTTCGACGTGCATCGGCAAGGCGCTCGATCTTGGTCTCGTTCTGTCCGAATAGATCTGCCGCGCGAAAGACCGTGATCTGCTGCACATCTTCGGGCGGAATCCCAACGGTCGCGCGAAAACTTTGCGGCGCGCCGCGCTCGTCGGTGAATTCGTAGGTGAAGATGGCGCTTCTTGCGCCGATGGCTTCAGCCGCTGCGCTGGTCACGTTTTGGATGATTCTCGGCAGGTCTAGATCAGAGACCAAAACTTGCCCGACGCGACTGATGACTTCGAGCGTCTCTTTCTGCTCGCGCAATTCGCGCTCGATTCGCTTCGTTTCCGTCACGTCGCGAAAGGCGACCACAGCGCCAACGATCTCACCGTTGGCGATGATCGGCGAAGAGGTGTAAGCGACGGGAAAAGTCTTGCCGTCACGGCGCACGAAGTGATCTTCGTCGCTCGAACGAGCTTCGCCCGTCTGCAAGACTTCGAGCAACGGGCATTCGTCCACCGGAAAGGGTGTGCCATCGGGGCGCTTGTAGTGGATCACCTCGTGCATGTTCTTGCCGAACAGCTCCTTTTCCGTCCATCCAAGTGTGCGCTGCGCGGCGCGATTGAGGAAGATCAGGTTCCCGTGGCGATCGACGGCATAAACTCCTTCGGCCAAGCTCTCATCGATCGCGCGCAGCAGATCGAACGGCACGCTTGCTCTCGACGCGTTCGTTTGATTCGATGTCGCCATTCGCCTTCTCCTGAACACGACATTAAAGAGCGATGAACTCCGCTTCGGCGCACTGCGCGACGAGACCCTCTTCTTCCAGCTTGCGCAGGTGGGCGAGCGCCGAACGCTGGGCTAGATCGTGCGCTGCTGGTGGGATGTCGGTGTAGACGCGAGCGACGATCTCTGCGGGCGTCTTCGCGCCGGCGCGCACAGCATCGAGAACTTGACGTTCGCGTTCGAGCCGGTGCGCGATGTATTCCGCGATCCGCGCGCGCGCGTCAGCCACTGCCGGTCCATGCGAACTCAGAAGAGCCGTTAACCGCGGCAACTGGATCAGCCGTTCGAGCGAACGCAAATAGTCGCGCATATCTCCTTCATCTGGATCGATGAGCACGGTGCCGACGCCGACGATCTGATCCCCGCTCAGCAAGGCTCCCGAACGCTCGTCGTAAAAGCAGAGGTGGCCGCGCGCATGGCCGGGCGTGTGCAGCGCGCGCAACACGATCTTCGGCTCGCCATCCAGCTCGATCCGTTCCTCGTCCTCGATGAAGCGTTCGATCACGATCTTGCCGCGCAACTCATCGGCCGTCAACCGATGCGCCGCAACCGGTACGCTGCCGCCGAGATGTTCCCTCAACGCTTCAACGCCGCCGATGTGGTCCGGATGATGATGCGTCAGGATGATCTCGCGTGCTCTTGCGCCGCGCGCCGAAAGCATCTCGTCCAAGGCGCGGTGCAGCGCGCGTTGTTCCTCTTCTTCAGGGGAGGCTGGATCGATGATGATTAGCTCGCGTTGGCCGACGATGTAACAGTTCGTGTGCGTCGCGGGCGGTTTAGTTGGTGTGCGCAGCGGGAAGCAGATGATGTTCGGGATGAACTCTATGGCGCGTACTGATTCGCCGTGCGCGTAAGGCACGCTCAGAAACCTTTCGACCAGATCATCCGTGATGCCTTCGGCCAGCGTTTTGAGCGCGTGCAACGTGGGCGGCGCAAGCAACGCTTCGCTCCGGCGCCATCTGGCGACCGCTTCTTCGGCTGCGATCCATTCGCCGAAGACCAGTTCGCCGTCGGGGTTGATGATGCGCGGCTGTTGTTTGCGCGGGCAGCGAACGAGAAAGAACCATGTGTCGAAACGTCGCGGACTGAACGGCGGCGTGACCCATCGTCCGACGAAGAGGAAATCGCGCGCATCCAAGTAAAGTCCGAAGTGTCTGAGCAGTTGCGGAAATGACATGCGCCCGCTGCGAAGCTCATCGAAGAGCGAAGCGAGTTGACCGCGCGTCAGTCGTTCGCTGTTGCGCGCGACAAGCAGGCCGAGCTCCTCGAAGAGTTCCCGCGCCGCGCACGCGATCATGCCGGCCATCTCTGGTGTGGTCGCATGTGCTACCGGCGCTTCTATGTCGGTTGCTTCTCGCTGTCCGCCCGGAAAAGCGTAGAAGCCGCCGAGAAAGGCGAGTCGCGCGTTTCGGCGCGCCCAAAAGACCTCGGCTCGTCCGTCGCGCTCGCGCACGAGGACGACCGCGGCGGCGTCTTTGGGCGTTGCCGCACGTGCGGTGGAAGAAACGAGGTTCGTCGCTGTGTCGTCCAAAAGTTTTGCGCTTTGATCCGGTCCGGTCGACTGCAATTCGGTCGCCCTTGCGTATTCGCTCTGCTTCATTAGAAGCGCACCTTCAAGTATAGCACCTTCGGGACTGATCGGACGACACCTCCTCTTCTAGCTTTCGAAAGGCAGCGCGCTGTTGATCAAAAAGGATCCTCCCGGCACGCGCAGCTGTTGCGAGGAAGACAGCATCATCCACGAAGCGCGCGTTGGATCGTCCCCACACGCGGCCGTCGCCACTGGAGCGTCGCATTGGCAAGCGATGCCAAAGAATCGTCCGTGCGCGCGATGCTGTCGCAAGGGCCAACGTCTAGATCGGCCGTCGAAGCGCAGAGGATAAAGTTTCTTGTTTTCGTAACAGTTGCAAAGCGATCACGCTTTTTTCCGCTGAGTCAGCCGAAAAAAGTCCGGCGCCGCGCTTGTGTTTCTCGAACATGTTTGCGCAAAGGGCGTCTCAAAAGCGAAAAAGAAGGATCGAGAGCCTCGTCACCTCCTTCGTTCAGCTTCGGTCTAAAAAGACTCGAGGGCGAAAAAGAGAGATCGAGAAGGACTCGTCCCCTCTCGATCTTCGGCTCGTCGCGCTTTCGCGGAAACTTTAAAGCGCCCCGTCTTCCCAAGAATAGCCGTCGCGCGGCCAGACGGCGAAAGTTTCTCCTGTGCCTTGGTAGTTGAAGAAGAGCGTTTTACCGTCAGGGCTGAAGGTTGCGCCCGCGGCTTCAACCGTTGAGTTGAGGCGGTAAGCGAAGTCAAAGACTTCGCCTTGTCGTGTTAGTCCGCGAACGTAATCGGTGCCGTTGCCGTCTTCGCAAAGGACGATGCCGCCGCGCGGGCTGATGCAGATGTTATCGGGCGATTCGAGCACAGCGGCATCGGTCGATTCGTAAAGAAGAGCGAGCACTCCTTCGTCTGCGCCTGCTGGCGTGTACTGCCAAATTTGCCCCTTGCCGATATTGCCACCGCTCGTCGAAACGAAAAAGATGCTGCCGTCGCCGTACCAACAACCTTCGAGGCGCGCGAAGATGCAGCCGCCGCGCGCGAGACCTTGATTGAAGACCGACGTAGCTCCGGCTTCAAGGTTCGGATCCGGGTCGGAGATATCGACCCAAACGGTTTGCAATTGTCGTCCCATCGTTTGGCCCGTGCGCGTGTCGTAGCGCGGACTATTTTTGATCGCTAACATCTGCAGCGTTCCGCCAGCGGCAAGCTCTGCCGGACGCCCTGGACCGCCCGGACGGTTTGGAACGAAACGATAGAATCCCGCTGGATTAGCATCCTCCGTCTCGTAAACGATGCCCGTCGCCGGATCGACCGCCAACGCTTCATGCGAGAAGCGTCCCATTGCTTTCAACGGGATGGGGCTGACCTCGGCGTACGATGCCGCCGAGACTTCAAAGGCGTAGCCGTGCTTTTGCGTGAAGGCGTTGGTCTGACTCGGCCCGACGATGGTCTCTTCGCAGCTTATCCATGTGCCCCACGGGGTCGGCCCCCCAGCGCAGTTGCGCACCGTCCCGCTCAAGCTGACGAAATCATAGACGAGCGAGCGCGTTATGGGATCGACGACCAGCGTCGTCGTTCCGCCCGCAGCGCGCGGGTCGTAGGGACGATTACCGATGGCTTGGCTAGTCGGGCTGCCGCCGGTCTGTTCGTGATTGCGGACCAGATGGATCATGCCGTTGACCGAAAACGCGGCCATGCCATCATGAAGTCCTGGCGTCAGGCGTCCATCCGCCATGGGTGTGCCGACGCGCCCGAAGACGTTGTACCGAAATCCTTCGGGAAGGGCGAGCAACGTTTCGCCCGTGTTGTTCGATGGTTTCGGCACGAGCGGCCCGTAGCTGCCGTTGGCTGCGCGCGCAATAGCGCGTCCGATGCCGAAGCGGTCCAACATGCCGCGCGCTCGAAACCCTTCGATCGCCAGAAGAGCGCCGCTGGCCACCGCTGTGCTTCGCAGGAAATTGCGCCGATTCAATCTGTTCATCTAAAGCCTCCTTAAACTTCGGTGATCAAGCGGAAACGCGCGCGTTCGACGCAGCGTCGAACGCTTTTTGGTGTGCGTCCCCTTGTACAAGGGCGCGGTTATCGGAGAGTGAAGCCGGGGTAAACGTTCGGTTAAAAGTGCGAAGCTGGACCAGTTCGGGGCGCTCGCTGGCGTGCCTGAGAAGCAGTCGGTTGTAAACGAAGCCTCGGGGAACACATCGCCGGCACGACCCTTCGCCTCGTCGCTGTGCGTGAGGAAAGTTCAGGGAATCTTCCGATCGCGTTAACAGGAAAGTCTCATCGGGAGGAGATCATGCGACCGACGTTTCGCCTCCCGTCCGTTTCGGAAGAGGCTCTCGGTTACCCTTTCGAGCGAGGGCGGGATCGGACTCGTCAGACAAGACTGAATTTCGAAAGGAGGGTTGAATGTTCTCACGTTTGGGTTTCGTCTTGCTGCTCGCTTTGTTTGCTTTCAGCGAAGCGAAAGCAGATTCGATCATTTTGCTCTCTGCCGAATACAACGGTTCTTTCGTCCCTCCGACGGCCACTTTCCCGCGACCGGAAACGACGATCTGGACCTACAACTACACGGTGCCTACCGGACAGGTTGTGACCGGAGCGACTATTCAGGGTTTTTTCGGTAACTCCACATTCAACACGACGGCGCCGGTGGATCTTTACCTCGATGGCGTGCGGATCGCGCAGTGCGTCGCTGGCGCGCCGTGCGCTGGCGCAAACGGTGCCGCCGGGCCAGTGGCGTTCTCTTTCACGTTCGCCGATTTCGCTGTGTTCGCCGATGGCCGGGCGGTGCTCTCCATCGTCCAGACCGGACCGGGTGCCGTGCGTCTCGGACAGACGTCGTTGACGCTGCAAACCAGTTCAGTGCCCGAACCAGCGACGATGTTTCTTCTCGGGACGGGACTGGCAAGCGTAGCGGCCGTGATTCGCCGTCGCCGCAATCGGCGTCGCGCTTCGTGATTTCTTGAGCGGTGGGCGAAGGCGACATGTAAGCGCCGCTTTCGCCCGCTCCCGCTTTTCGGCGATGGCGCTGTCGTGTTGACCATCGAAGCAGACGAAGAAGGGAGTAAAGACGGTCCGCCGCGGTTCCGAATTTTTCGGAAAGGCGGCGAAGAGAAGCGATGCGCGCGAAGCCCTCTGCGCTTCGCCTTCAAGGTTGTCCGTAGCCGAGCACGCGGCCAGTCAGTTTTCCGGGGCGCGGGTTCTGTCGGAAGAAGCCTCCCAAAACTTCCGTCGTGTAGAGCAGCGGCAGGCTGAAGATGAGGCCGTCGCCGATGCCGCGCGTATTCGCGGAGCGATTTTTCGCTCGGGCGGGAACCGGTTCGTGATGCAACCGCCTTGGTCGCCATGATCGTGCGTCACGCGAAAGGGAATTCACCAATTTGTTGTCAGCGCTTCTGCCCGCTCTTTCTCGACGGCGAAGATGCGCGACAACCGCAGCGCGAGCAATAGGCCGAAGGTGGTGATCACTGCACCACCCCAATAGGTCAAACGCAAGCTGTGATCATCCATCTGCTGCGGAGCGGTCGCGCTATAGAGGAGCCACGACCCGATGATGGGGCCGACAACGCGCGCCAAGCTCGCCACGGATTGCGCGACGCCGAGCACCGCTCCTTGTTCATCGGCGCGCGCCGCCTTGGACGTCAAGCTGTTGAGCGTCGGCATCACCAGCGCGTTGCCGATGGCTTGCACGCTGAGGACGAGCAGCAGCGCCTCCAGCCCACCGTGCTGCGGCCCGACCAACGGGATGAAGAACATGCTTGCCGCAAAGAGCGCTTCGCCGATGATGACCAGTGCCGGTTCACCCACGGCTTTGACCGCTCGGCCGAGCAATGCGCCCTGCACGATCACGCCGAGCGCGCCAGTGAAAGCAAATAGGTATCCGTTGTGTTGCGCATCGAAGCCGAAGCGGTACATCGTGTAGAGCGCAAACGTCGTCGTCAGGATCGAGAATGACGTGATGAAGAGGAAATAGGTGGCGAGCGCTAGGGCCAGCGACGGGCGGCGTAGGTATTCGGTTAACTGGCGCCAACCGCCGCGCGCCGCCCGTTGAGGCGTCGTTTTGCGGCCAACCGTTTCGGGGAGGAGAAAATAGAGGAGCGCGGCGTTGGCGAAAGCAAGCGCTGCGGCGAAGAGGAAGGGAACGCTCGTTCCCCAACGGCTTAACACTCCGCCGATCGCCGGCCCGAAAATGAAGCCGAGACCGAAGGCCGCGCCGATCAGCCCCATGCCCTTGGCGCGTTCTTCCGGCGTGGTCACATCGGCGATGTAGGCTTGCGCCGTGGAGATGTTGCCGCCCGTGATGCCATCGAGAATCCGCCCGACGAAAAGCATCCACAGCGCAGTGGCGCTTCCAAGGATGAGAAAAGCGAAGCCCGTCCCGATGAGGCTGAAAAAGAGCACCGGCTTTCGTCCATAATGGTCCGATAGCCTCCCCAAGATGGGCGAGAAGATGAGCTGCATCAGCGAATAAGAGGCGAAGAGCAGGCCGATGGCAATGGGGCTGGCATGAAAGCGCGGACTCGCCGCATAGATGGGCAACACGGGAATGACGATTCCAAAGCCGATCAGATCGATGAAGACGGTGATGAAAATGATCAGCAAAGGAGAACGTTTCATAACGTGGCGCTTCACGAAGTTTCTTCCTGACGGATTCAGTCGAGGTCTGCGGCTAGCGGCGACGCCCGCGTCCGCGCATCAACGATTCGTCCACGGAGAGCTTCCCACCGCCCGCGATCAGCAATGCGAGCGAAGCGCATAGGAGCGAAAAGGCGTACTCGTATCCGCGATTTTGCAGGAAGAAGCCACCGGGCCAGTGGACGCCGAGGACCGCAACCAGCATGACGATGGCGATCATCGCTGCGCCGACGCGCGTCAGTAGCCCGAGAAGCACGAGCGCCCCACCGAGAAGCTCAAAAAGGGCTGCCGATCCCATCCAGAACCAAGCCGGACGCATGAAAGCGAACGGCGGCGGAGTGGCGAGCCACTTGGTCAGTCCCGGACCGCCCCAGAGGCCAAAGACTTTCTGCGCGCCGTGAGCGATGAAGACCGCGCCGAGCGCGATGCGCAACGGGATGGTCGCCCAAGTCGAATAGGTCGCGATCAAACTTTGAAACATTCCGGTCGCTCCTTGAAATCGTTCGCGCGCGCCAGTTGCGGCTTGCTCAAAACGCCTTCGCTGCGCGCCGAAATCTTCGTGGATCTCGGCTAGTTTTACCACACTGTGGGCGCGAAGAGAACCGGAGGTTTCGTCTTTCGTCGTCCTGCTGATCGCCCGAGCGCGCCTTTCGCCGCCGAAATCATCGCGGCCCCGATTTCTGCTCGTCACGCGGAAGTTGCTGAATGAGCATTCATTCAGTATCATATGGCGCGGTGGTCGAACATCACGTCTGCGAGGTTGGTCTCATGCTCCGCATCGAACGCGCTGCCGTTTTGGGCGCTGGCAACATGGGGGCGCAGTTAGCCGCGCATCTAGCGAACGCGCGCATCCCCGTTCTGCTTCTCGACATCGCGCCGCAGGAATTGACTCCTGAAGAAGAGGCCAGAGGGTTGACTTTGGGTTCGCCCGAAGTGCGCAACCGCATTGCGCGACGCGGGTTGGAAATGGCGCTCAAGGCGAAACCGGCGGCCTTTTTCACGCCCGATCTCGCCGCGCTCGTCACCGTCGGCAACTTCGAAGACGATCTGCCGAAGATCAAGGAGTGCGACTTGATCATCGAGGCGGTGGTCGAAAACCTCGAGATCAAAAGGGCGCTTTATGAGCGCGTCGAGCGTTTTCGCCGGCCCGGCTCGGTCGTCGCCACGAACACGAGCGGCATCCCGATTCGCGCGCTGGCTGATGGCTTTTCGGATGATTTCCGCGCCCATTTTTTGGGGACGCACTTCTTCAATCCGCCGCGCTACCTGCACCTTGTCGAGCTGATTCGCACCGAGTGGACCAAACCGGAGGTCGCCTGCGCGATTCATGGGTTTTTGGACCAGCGATTGGGCAAAGGCGTCGTCGTCGCCAAAGACCGTCCGAACTTCATCGCCAACCGCATCGGAACCTATGGTGCGATGGTGACCATCCGGACGATGCTCGAAGACGGTTACTCGATCGAAGAAGTTGATGCGTTGACGGGCCCAGCCGTCGGTCGTCCCAAGACGGGGACTTTTCGCCTCTTCGATCTGGTCGGCGTCGACGTTCTCGTTTACGTCGCGGATAATCTCTATCGAGCGGTGCCGGAAGATGAAGAGCGTGAGGTCTTTCAAGTGCCGCAATTCCTGCGCGAGATGATGGCGCGCAAGCTTCTCGGCAACAAGGCGGGGGCCGGCTTCTACCGCAAACAGAAGGGCGAAGGCGACAGGGATGAGATTTGGGCGCTTGATCTCGCGTCGCTCGAATATCGCCCGTCGCAGAAAGCTCGTTTCCCCTCGCTCGAGATGGCGAAGAACATCGAGGATGTGCGCGAACGCATTCGGACGCTCGTCTGGGGCAAGGAGCGCGCCGCACAATTCCTCTGGAAGACCCTGTCGCGCACGCTGCGCTACGCGGCCAATCGCATCCCGGAGATCGCCGACACCGTCGTCGAGGTGGATCGCGCGATGCGTTGGGGCTTCAACTGGGAGTTGGGCATCTTCGAGACATGGGATGCGATCGGACTCGAAAAATCGGTCGCGCGCATGCGCGAAGAAGGATTGACCGTTCCTCAAAACGTCGAGCGCATGCTTGATGCGGGCGCGCGCAGTTTCTACAAGACCGAGAAGGGCGAAGATTTCTATTTCGATTTCGCCGCGCTCGGTTACAAGCCCGTGCCGAAGCAGCCCGGCGTCATCATACTGAGATCGCTCAAGGACCAGAACCGCGTCATCAAGAAGAACGCTGGCGCCTCTTTGATCGATCTCGGCGATGGCGTCGCCTGCGTCGAGTTCCACTCGAAGATGAATGCGATCGGCGGCGACACGGTGCAAATGATTCGTCACGCGCTCGACGAAGCGGAGCGGAACTTCGTCGGTCTCGTCATCGGCAATCAGGGGCAAAACTTTTCGGTCGGCGCGAACCTGATGCTGCTGCTTTTAGAAGCGCAGGAGGGCAACTGGGAAGAGATCGATCTGATGGTGCGCGCTTTTCAGCAGACCAACATGCGGCTACGTTATTCGCCGAAGCCGGTCGTCGTCGCGCCGCATCAGATGGCGCTGGGTGGCGGATGCGAAGTGACGCTTCATGCCGACCGCGTGCGTGCCGCGGCGGAGACCTACCTCGGTTTGGTCGAGGTCGGCGTCGGGCTCATCCCGGCGGGCGGCGGAACCAAAGAGATGCTCATCCGCGCGCTCGAGGCGATCCCGAAGGGCGTGGAGGATGCTGATCCCTTCCCGTTCGTCAAACGGGCGTTTGAAACCATCGCGCTCGCCAGAGTGGCGACTTCGGCTGAAGAGGCGCGCCAGATGAATTTTCTCAAGCCCTCCGACGCGATCTCGATGAATCCTGACCGGCTCATCGCCGACGCCAAACAGGAGGTGCTCGCGCTCGCACAAACAGGCTACGTGCCGCCGCAGCCGCGCACGGACATCCTCGCGCTGGGCCAGTCGGCGCTGGCGACGCTCAAAGTCGGCATCCACATGATGCGGCGCGGGGGCTACATCTCTGACCACGATGCTCTGATCGGCGAGAAACTGGCGCGCATCTTGACGGGCGGCGATTTGAACCACGCGACGCGAGTATCCGAGCAATACTTGCTCGACCTTGAACGCGAGGCGTTCTTGAGCTTGTGCGGCGAACGCAAAACGCTGGAGCGCATGGCGCATACTTTGAAGACCGGAAAGCCTTTGCGCAATTGACCGAACACTTCAACGGATGCGGAAGGCGTGAAACGCATCATGGTTGCCGAGGGGCGAACGATGCAAGCGCTATTCTACACGCTGCCGCTAGTGCTGGAGCCGCAATCGGAAGGAGGTTATGCGATCACGTGCCCGCTCTCGCCAAGCTCTAAAGAGAGGTCGGATCAGCTTTGTGCCGAGATGGGAAAGTGGAGCTTTGGAACTCGGAACGGTGTGCGCCATCGTCAAGCAGTTGGGCCTAGACCGAGATGAGTTCGAGCTGGCATGAGATCGTCAAAGAGGACGGTTTGGGCAATAGCTCAAGGTTTTACTCGGAGGCACACTTATGAAAGAAGCGGTGATCGTTTCGGCTGTGCGCACAGCCGTCGGCAGAGCTCCCAAGGGAACGCTCAGGCACACGCGGCCCGATGAGATGGGCGCCGTGGTCATCCGCGAGAGCATCGCGCGCGTGCCCAACCTTCAAGCCTCGGACGTCGAGGATGTGATCATGGGGTGCGCGATGCCGGAAGCTGAACAGGGGATGAACGTCGCGCGCGTGGCGGCGATTCGCGCTGGACTCCCTGTGGAAACGAGCGCGATGACGATCAATCGTTTCTGCTCGTCGGGGCTTCAAGCGATCGCCATCGCCGCCGACCGGATCAGAACGGGACAGGCCGAGTGCATCGTTGCGGGCGGGCTGGAAACGATGTCCATGATCCCGATGGGCGGTCACACGATTCGACCCAATCCCTACTTGGTCGAGCACTACCCTGACTTCTACTTGAACATGGGACTGGCGACGGAAAACGTCGCGCGCAAGTACGAGATCGGGCGCGAGGATCAAGACCGTTTCGCGCTCGGCTCGCACCAAAGGGCCGCGCGCGCGCAAGACGAAGGCAAGTTCAAAGACGAGATCGTGCCGCTCAACGTCACGCTCGAAGAGCTGGATGAACGCGGGAAGAAACAGCGGCGCGAAATCATCTTCGACGCCGACGAGGGCGTAAGGCGCGATACGAATTTAGAAGCTTTGGCGAAATTGAAGCCGGCCTTTCACGCAAACGGCACGATCACGGCGGGCAATTCGTCGCAGATGTCCGACGGTGCAGCGGCCGTGGTCGTCATGTCAGCGGAAAAAGCCGAGCAGATCGGCGCGCGCCCCTTGGCGCGTTTCGTCGCTTATGCGGTCGCCGGTTGCCCGCCCGAAGAGATGGGCATCGGTCCGGTCTTCGCCGTACCGAAGGTCCTGAAGCTGGCCGGGTTGACGCTGGACCAGATCGACCTGATCGAGTTGAACGAGGCTTTCGCCGCGCAGAGTCTGGCCGTCATCAAAATGCTCGAACTCGATCCCGAAAAGGTCAACGTCAACGGCGGCGCCATCGCGCTCGGCCATCCGTTGGGTTGCACCGGAGCGAAGCTGACGGCGACGGTCTTACGCGAACTCGAACGGCGCAACGGGCGCTACGCGATGGTGACGATGTGCGTTGGTGGCGGCATGGGTGCCGCGGGGATTTTCGAAAGGATCGAGTAGGGCAGGCCGTCCGGTTGTGTGCTTGCGCTGAACGCGGAGCGAGACTCCGTTTTCGAGAGGATTGAGCAGAACGACCACGTGAATATCGGGCATCGCCCCGATCGGTGGGGCGAAAAAGATCGAGAACTGAATTACTCTGAAAGGAGCGAGCGTATGGCAGCCACAGTTGATCTGAAAGAGTTGGTGATCGGCGGAAGCTTCTTGATTGAGGAGCGGCACCCGGAAGAGGTTTTGACGCCGGAAGATTTCACCGAAGAGCAACGGATGATCGCCGAGACGACGCGCCAGTTCGTTGACACGGAGGTGCGTCCGGCCATTCCGCAGCTAGAAAAACACGATTGGCATCTGGCGCGCACGCTTTTGCGCAAGGCCGGTGAACTCGGTCTGCTCGGCGCCAACGTGCCGGAAGAATACGGCGGACTCGGACTGGACCAAACGAGCGGCACGTTGATCTCCGAGAACGTCGGGCGGTCGGCTTCGTTCGCCGTCACCTTCGGCGCGCAGACGGGGATCGGCATGCTGCCGATCCTCTATTTCGGCACCGAAGAGGCCAAACGCAAATATCTGCCGCGGTTGGTGACCGGCGAACTCGTCGCCGCTTATGCGCTCACCGAAGCCGGATCGGGTTCGGATGCGCTCGCAGCAAAGGCCACGGCGCGCCTGAGCGCTGATGGGCGCCATTACATCTTGAACGGCGAAAAGATGTGGATCAGCAACGGCGGCTTCGCCGACGTCTTCGTCGTCTTCGCCAAGGTGGATGGAGATAAATTCAGCGGCTTCATCGTCGAGCGCGGACCCGGGCTGACAAACGGCGCTGAAGAGCACAAGATGGGGATTAAAGGCTCTTCGACGACGGCGCTCATCCTTTCGGACGTCAAGACGCCGGTGGAGAATCTGCTCGGCGAAGTGGGCAAAGGGCACAAGATCGCCTTCAATATCTTGAACATCGGGCGTTTCAAACTCGGCGCTTCGTGCTTGGGCGGCATGAAGTTGATGTTGCATGAAGCGGTCCGATACGCCAACGAACGGCATCAATTCGGGCAGCCCATTTCGAGCTTCGGCGCGATCAAAGCGAAGATCGCGGAGATGGCGATTCGCACGTGGGTCGGAGAAGCGACCGTCTATCGCACGGTCGGCTTGATCGAAGAAGCGGTCAGGGCTTCCGCCAAAGATGGCGAAGCGAAGTTGCGCGCCATCGAAGAGTACGCCACCGAGTGCTCGATCATCAAGGTCATGCTTTCGGAATACTGCGACTACGTCGCCGATGAGATGGTCCAGATCTACGGCGGGTACGGCTATTCGGCTGACTATCCGGCGGAAAGAGCCTACCGCGATTCGCGCATCAATCGCATCTTCGAAGGGACCAACGAGATCAATCGCATGCTCATCCCCGGCATGTTGATCAAGCGTGCGATGCAAGGTCGGCTCGCGCTCCTTCCGGCAGCGCAACGTTTGATGGATGAAGTGCTGCAACCATCCGCGCCTTCTTTCGACGAAGAAGAGGGTTTGCTCGCCGCTGAACGGAAGCTCGCCGAGAACGCGAAGAAGGTCGCCCTGATGACGCTCGGCACGGCGGCGCAGAAGTTCATGCAAGCGCTCGAAGATGAGCAAGAGGTATTGATGAGCATCGCCGATCAGATCATGGACGCCTACGCGATGGAATCGGCGATCCTGCGCGCGCGCAAAATCGCCGCGCACAGCGGCGAAGAGGCTGCCGCGCGCTACATCGAGATGACGCGCGTCTTCTGCCACGACGCGATCGAGCGCGTCGAAAAGAGCGCCAAGACGGCGCTCGCCGCCGTAAGCGAAGGCGATGAGCTTCGCACGTTGCTCGCAGCCTTGCGACGTTTCACCAAGCACACGCCGATCAATGCGGTCGCCGCGCGTCGCTCGATCGCCGATGCCTTGATCAAGGCGAACCGTTATATTGACTGAGGCGCTGTTTCCCCTCCCACGATACGCGAGCCTGCCTCTTTGTTGGAGCAGGCTCGCCTGTTTTTCGGCCCGTTTCCCTCAAGGGCGCCTCGTCAGACGAAGGTCCGTGTTAGGGTGAGCTGCTGGCTTCGCGTGCTTTTTCCATCTTTTGGGCCGCGTCGTGCAGAGGCTTGCCCGTTTCGATGAGGGGCCTCATGCGCAGCACGCCGTCATCCATCTCGCTCTTCGGATCGACGCCGAGGATCTCGGCGATGATGTGGCCGATGAGTCCGGCGGGCGGATTGAGAGCGTCGAAAGCGATGGCGCGCGGCCTTCGCCTCGAAGCTCGCGAGGGCTGCACAGTGGCGGCTAACAGCGCGATCATCATCACCAATTCGCCGATCAAAGATCTTTCGCCATTCACACCAAGAAGGTGCCCTACCGCACTTATGCTATCGGCATGCGCGCGGCGCGCGGATCAGTGGCGCAGGCGCTCTTGTGGGACACGCTCACGCCTTACCTCAAAGTGTCCGACGCTTGATCGGGGTCCGCCGTCGGGTCAAGTTGGCATCTGGAGGGTATCGGATGTTGCGCGAAGCTTTCGTTCGCGTCTGTCGAAAGGGCTTGAAGTCGGTTGTCAGTTCGGGCTGCGACGCGCCTTCTTGGGATCAGCGCCCTTCAGGACTTCGAACTCGAAATAGATCGTCTTGCCGCGAATGATGAAGCTCAAGTAGGCCTCCCAGAAGCGACGGATGAAGCGGAGCGAAGGGAAGCGATTGCAACTGTTGACCAGTAACTCGAAGCCGAGCCAGCGCCAGAGCTTCAACAGCGTGACGCGGATCTGTCGCGGTCGAAGACGCACGTCGCTGTAGAAGGCGAATTCGGGCCTTTTCTCCTCGGCGAAATAGATGAAGGATTCGCACGTCAGATGATGACGGTGCGTCGGGTCGCGAAAAGAGCTGACGTCCGTGTAGTGAGGCGTGTCGAGCTTGATGATCGCGCCAGGTTTGGCTATGCGGTAGAGTTCAGCCATGACGGCGAGCACGTCCTCGACGTGCTCGATCACCTGATTGCCGACGATGAGATCAAACTCGTCGTCGGGAAAAGGGTAGGGGAAGACGTTCAAATCGTGAATGATGTCGGCATCTGTTCGTGGATTGACGTCCAACCCGATGGCGCCCGGCGTTTTGTGCGTGCCGCACCCGATGTCCAAAATCTTGGGCTTGCGCTCTTCGCCGCTCGCTTTCGATTTTGCTCCTGCTGTCATCCCCTCTCGGTCCTCGCGCGTCAATGGGACGCGCTCGCCGCTTCGAACAGAGCTTGGAGTTTAGCTTTGACGGCAGGCGCAAGACAAGCGGCACATAGAGAACGCACGTGCGCGTGTCTCGGCTGTCAACGCCGCGCGCCGCTTTCGCCATCGAACTTTCGGATGCTTTTCAGGAACGCGCCCGCTTCATGCGGCGTGTACTACTGATGATAAACGGGTTTTTCTTGTCTGCCCGTTGAATCTTCAAATGGAAGGAGGAAGCTTGCGAGATGAGAAATCTCTCGTTTGCTATGCTGAGCGCGCTCTTATGGGCTGCGGTTGCGAGCGCGCAAGGTCCCGAAATTCGCCTCTCGATATTCGGCGAGCATCTCCTCGGCATCGTCGCGCAGGATATTTCGCGCGAGGAAGCCGCTCGATACGGATTGAAGGAGCCAAAAGGGGCGAAGATCACGCGCGTTTTCGCTAACAGTCCGGCCGAGGCAGCCGGTTTGCGCGAAGGCGACATCATCATCGCCTACGACAGCGAACCGATCACCAACTCGCGCAAGCTCGCGCGCTTGATCGAAGAATCGCCTGCGGGTCATCAGGCCCGCGTGCGCATCTTGCGCGATGGCAAAGAACAAGAGTTGACGGCAACTCTTGCTTCGCGCTCGACGACGGTGCCCAACGAGGTCGCACGCTTGCAGAAGATCATCGCCGACATGGGCCGGAATCGGCGCATCGGCATCACGACGCAGCCCTTGACTCAGCAGTTGGCCGATTACTTCGGCGTTGCCGAGGGGCGCGGTCTTCTCGTCGCATCGGTGGAGGCGAACAGCCCTGCTGCCCGCGCTGGCTTGAAAGCGGGGGACGTGATCGTCGAGGCCGATGGAGAGAAGATTGCGACCGCGTTTGCGCTCGCGCGCGCCCTCAACCGTCGAACGGACGGCGACGTGACGTTGACGGTGGTGCGCGACAGGCGGCGGATCACGCTCAAGGTCACGCCCGAAGCGCGCGATGCTTTTCGCGATGGCTTCGGTCCGATGCTGGAGAACCTTTTGCCGGAAGTGCGTTTAAGGACTCAGCGCTTGGCTCCGCAGATGATCCCACCTGTCGTTCGGTCCGGGGCGCGCATCCTTTAGTTTTTAAGCGGACCACGAGCGCACGCTGGCGCACTCATGCGCGCTCGTTCTCGAACGATGGAGCGCACAACACCGGATTGTCTTTGCAGGCCGAGGTGAAGAGCGCGATCGGTCAGGGCGCCGCGCTCTTCTTCTTGGCTAAAAGGTTGTCCCGCGCCGCAAGCGCCTCTTGGTAAGCTCCGCCGACGACTTGACCCAGCTTGATCGCCGCTTCGAATTCGCGCAGGGCTTCCGCGTCGCGTTCAAGAAACGCAAGGATGCGTCCCATTGCCGTGTGCGCGCGCGATAGCAGTGCCGCGTCCCTTTCCGGCAAAGCGCGCTTCACTGCTGAGCGGTAATTTTCAAGGGCGCGGTTGAGCCGTTCGGCGAGCACCTCTTCATCCGTAGCGTCTTTCGCCGATAAACTCGCCGCCTGCGCCAAGGCGAAGTAGATGCGTGGCTCATCAGGATGTTCTTTCAACATCTGTTTGAGGCGCGCTTCGGCGGCCACATAGTTGCGCAGGCGAAGAAGCTCATCTATCTCGGCGAGGTTCTTGATCAACGTCGCGCGCCGGGCCGTTTCTGTCGTCTCTGCGTCGCTGGCGCGCACCGTCTCGGCGCGGCGTGCGGCGACGCGCTCGCGGCACGGTATTCAGCCGGACGGCGCGCTTCGCGTTGCGGATCGAACGACGCGATCATGTCCGAGAAGAAATTGGCGATGTCGAACCCAGAGGTTTCTATGCCGCGCAAGCGCTCCATGAAGTAGAAGGCGAGCACCGCGCCGCGTTCGTAAGCCTCGGCCAGTTGCATTGTGGTCTCGTCTTCAATGGCGGCGCGCCGTCGCTCGGCCTCTTCGCGGATGGTTTGCTGCTCGGCTACCGTGGCTGCGCGTTTGTAACGCTGGCCCAGCTCCTGTTGGAGCGCGGCGAGTTTGAGCAGCTCGCTCATGCGCGCATCGGCGGCGACGACCAATGAACGGGCGACGGCGAAGAACAGATCAGGTGCCGGCGCGTTGTTCGCGTTGGGGCGCGCGTCGACGAGTTGTTTGAGTGCATCACGGCGTGCGGCGATGTCACGGTTGAAGCGGACCACCAACGGGTCGATCACGAACTGAAGGTAAGCGCGCCGCAATTCCGATGATACGGGATCGGTGTTGTACGGAATGATGGCGTAGTAATCGTCGGCGATCACGCGAAAGTTGATCGTTCCCGGCGCCGCCAGTAGGTCTGGGATGACGTGAAAACGGCGCGGACGCGCGCGCAGCGTGAAGGCTGGCCCAGCCCTTTTATCCTTCTCTTTGCCCTCTTTGCCCGGTTGGGGCGAAACGGGGACGCGCTCGACCGTTTCGGTCACGGGACGGGTGTGAAGGTAGGAGAGGATGAACCGGACCATCTCCGCCGTGGAGGGACGCAGTTGGTCCGCCGCTGCGCGATGAGCGCGCAAGTAGTTCGGCATGTTCTCGGCGATGTTAGAACGCTGATAGAACTCGCGTAGCAGCGGCGCGAAATCCAGAATCTCAAGCACTGCCGCGGGGAGATCTTCGGTTCGTTCCGGCGAATCGAAGCCCGGTGGACCACCGAGCACAAGCGCCAACGACACGTAACGCGCCGCTTGTTCGGCGAGCGTTGCTGGCGACGGCAGTTCGTGCCGTTGGTAGAACCGTCGAAGGCGCGCGCGCAGGTCGGGGTCAAGTCCAGCTAAGTCACGGCGCACGGTCGCGCGAAACGGTGCCGGCGCGTTCGGTTCAGGATCGAATCCGGCGGCTTCCAGCGCAGCCATCATGACGATCAAGCGCGCATCGGGTTCGATGACGACGCCGTATTCGCCAAGGTTGAGCTGTCCGGCCTGCCGCGGCGTCACCGTGCGCGAAGCGTCTGGAGATGTTTGCGCCCCGCTCGCGCCTTGAAAAAGCAACAACGCCGCGCAGAAAAAGTTGAGCCAAAAGCTTGCCATAAAAACAATGAAAATAACGAAAAGACTTGCAAGCAGACAAGGATGCCACACCAACGGCAGAAGATGCCAGCTGCGAGCGCGTCTTTATGCACCCATCTGTGCGCAATGTGCGACGAAGAGCCGCCACGCCAGAAGATGCCGGGCGCGCGCACTGGGGCGAGTTCAGTTGCTCACAGGCGGCTGACGAGTATGCGCCCCGGCGCGCACAAGCGTCATCGGAAGCTCTCCGTGCGGATCTCGTCGAACACTCAAGATAATTCGCCTTCAAGCGCGCGTCGGTGGCCGTTCATCTCGCTGCAAGACGAAGGCGATCGTCAACGGATCTTGTGTTCACGCTTCAGTGATTCACTCCCGAAGCGAGAAAACCGCCATCGACGACGATGATCTCGCCCGTGATGTAACTTGCGCTGTCCGAGGCGAGCAGCACCGCTGCGCCAACCAGCTCCTCGACGTGACCGAACCGGCCCAGCGGCGTGCGCAGCAGGAATTCGCGCCCGCGCTCCGTGTTGTCGAGCAGGTGTTCGTTGAGCGGCGTGCGAAAGACTCCGGGCGCGATGGCGTTCACCGTCACGCCGTACCGCGCCCACTCGATAGCCAGCGATTTGGTCAGGCTTCCAACGGCGGCCTTGCTCGCCGAATAGGCGGCCACTTCGTAGAGCGCGACAAAGGTCGAAAGCGACGCGATGTTGATGATCCGTCCGTAGCGGCGTTCGATCATATGACGCCCGAAGATCTGGCACGCGCGCAAGGTCCCCGTCAGGTTCGTGTCGAGGATAGCGTTCCAATCCTCTTCCGCAAAATCTATGGTGGGCGCGCGTTTGGTGCGTCCGGCGCAGTTGACCAGGATATCCACTTGACCGAAGGCGCTCAATGCATCATCCAAGAGCCTTTGCAACGATGCGCGATCGGTGACATCCGAAGTCGCGCGCAAAGTTCGGCGTCCGCGCGCTTCGATCTCGCGCGCCGCATGCTCGACCTGTTCAACGCGACGCGAAGAAGCGATCACGTCCGCTCCGGCTTCGGCCAACCCGCAAGCGAGCGCTAAGCCGATTCCAGAGGTGCCGCCGATGACGACGGCCAACTTGCCCGTAAGATCCAGTTTGCGGTACACCATGAAGTTCGCTCTCTCTTCCAAACCCGATTCAGCTCGCACTGTGTTGAGCGCTCCTGTCGACGAGCGAAACCGGCTGACCGGTACGCGCAGCAAAATAGAGCGCTTCGACCAATTCCAAGCTGCGGCGTCCTTCGCGCCCGTCGCAACAAGGACGCCCGCCTGTCTCCACCGCGCGCAGGAAGTCTTCCAGAACTCTCCGATGGCCGCTCGCATCAGCAACCACCGGCGACGTCGCGCTCCCTGAACTCAGCTCGTTCGCCGCCCAGCTCTGAGAACCGGCGCGCAGATGCGCAGCGGTGACGCTGCTTTGCTCGATGATCACCGTCCCTTGACTGCCTGTGATCTCGACGCGGCGCGGATAACCCGGATAGACCGACGTCGCCGCTTCCAACGTGCCGAGCGCGCCGGAGGCGAACTCCAGCGTGGCGACCAACGTGTCTTCCACCTCGATGTCATGCAGCAGCGTCGCGTGGCGCGCATATACGCGCGCCACTGGACCGACCAACCACAAAAGCAGATCGACCGTGTGAATCGCTTGGTTGATCAAAGCGCCGCCGCCATCCAGCGCCCAAGTGCCGCGCCAACGCGAGTGTGCGTAGTACTCGGGCGGGCGATACCACTTGACGCGACCCGACGCGAGCAGTAGCCTGCCCAATTCGCCTCGTTCGATCATCTCCTTGAGGCGGCAGAAATCCGGCGTCGCGCGGTCTTGAAAAAAGACGCCGAGTTGAACGCCGTTTCGCTCGCACTCGGCGATGAGTTGATCGGCGCGCGCCGTGCTGATGTCGAGCGGCTTTTCGACGAGAACATGGATGCCGCGGCGCGCCGCTTCGATTCCGTGCGTTGCGTGCAAACCCGATGGGCTGCCGATGAGCACCACGTCGAGCTGTTCGCGATCGAAAAAAGCGTTCAAGTCATTGTAAGCGCGGGCGCCGCAACTCTCCGCCAAACGATGCACGCGCTCGCGCGCCTGCCCGTAAATGGCCGCGACCTGCACGTCCGCAACGGTTTGGGCCGCGCGTACGTGCGTTTCGCTGATGTTGCCTCCGCCGATGATCCCGACGCGGTGGACCATTCCTTTCTTTCTCCCGAATGAAACGTCTTCCGCCGTTCTCTGAACTGCTATTCGCTAACGCGGTGGGCCGCTCTCTTCATTCCCGAACTGGGATTTTAACAGACGGGTGGGCGCGCGCCAAACCGATTTGTTCACAAATGACTCAAAATCGGTCGCTCCTCGGCTGAGCATGCTGTCGAGGTTCGGCTCCGCAGCAGGACCGCTTGATGCCCTGCGCCCGACTGGCGCGAAAACAGACTGAGAAGCCTTTCTTGCGCGTCGCCTCTGGCGCTACAATCGACGGCGTTGCGTTGCCTCGCGCCAAGCGCGAAAGAGACGATGGTTGCCGAACTTTATCACGAGTCACGCCCAGGCATGGGCACGATCTTCGACCTTTACCTTTACGCCGAGAGTTCGAGCCAAGCGCGAGATCTTTTCGAACTCGCTTTCGACGAAATCGAACGGCTCGAGGCGACGTTGAGCAATCGAAAGACGACGAGCGAGATCGCACGGCTCAACCGTGAAGCGCGTGCCGTTTGGGTAGTCACTGATCCTGAGACGTTCGCGCTGCTTCGACGCGCGCGTGAATACGGGCGTTTAACCGACGGCGCTTTCGACATCACGGTTGGACGCTTGATGCAGACGTGGGGCTTTTCCCGGCAACAAGGGCGCCTGCCCTCGGCTGAAGAGATCGCCGCGGCACAGGCCGGTTGGGACCTTCTCTTGCTCGATGAGGAGACGCGCGCCGTTGGTTTCGCTTCGCCCGCCGTCGAACTCGATCTCGGCGGCATCGGCAAGGGTTATGCGCTCGATCAAGTGGCTGATCTGTGGCGCGAGCATGGTGTCTCTTCAGCATTGCTCGTTGCCGGACGCAGCAGCATATGTGCTCTTGGCGCGCCTTTAGGCAAAACGGCTTGGACGGTGCGCGTGCCCCATCCGTTCGATGAGAGCACGATCTCGACGATCTCGGTGCGCGATGGCGCTGTGTCGACTTCGGGGAGCTACGAGAAGTTCTTCCGCGCAGAAGGGAAGACCTACTGTCACATCTTGGATCCGCGCACCGGCTGGCCCGTTCAAGGGATGTTGCAGACCACTGTGGTGGCGGCGAACGCGACCGATGCGGAAGCCCTCTCCACAGCGCTCTTTGTTCTCGGGCCGACACACGCGCCCGCATTGCTCGAGATGGCGAGGGCCGCCGCTTTGATAGTCGCTGAGGGAATGGACGTGACGCGGTTTTATTGGCGCGAAGCGAGCGCGTGATGCAAGAAGGAGCATGGCGTTGAGCTTCAATGTCGGACGCTCGACAAAGGGACGCGTTCTTTCATCTGCCGCCTTTGTTGGCGCAAGAGGCGCGATGCGCGACTTAGAGGTGGACGCTTTTGAGAGAGAGGTTCGTAGATCGTATCGTCCAAGCCTGTCACCGTTCGGGGTTGACATTTTGGGAGAACGATGAACAAAATACCTCGCCCGAAGGTCGTTGTTCTTTGGCCGCCTTGGTGGCCGCGTTGCGCGAGGCGCGGCGCGAAGCGATGCCCATCTTCGAAGAGCGAAGCTAGTTCATCTGCACGGAAGTGGACAGAAGAAGTTTCTTCAAAATCGCATCTGCGGGAGCGGTTGGCGCTGGCTCCACCGTCCTGCTTGGGGGGCCAAAGCGTTTGCCGCCCTCGGAACGCATCGGCTTGGCCATCATCGGCGCGGGAAGTCGCGGGCAAGAGTTGATGCGTTACTTTTTGCGTCTGCCGGGCGTCGAAATACGCGCGCTGTGTGACGTTTATGAGCCGCGCTTTGGGCAAGCGCAAAAGATCATCGGGCGCAGCGTGGCGACCTACGGCGATTATCGACGGTTGCTCGATCAGGCGCGCGATGTCGATGCGGTCGTCGTCGCGACGCCGCTTCACCTGCATGCCGAGCATGTGATCGCCGCGCTCGACAGCGGTCGCCACGTCTATGGCGAAAAGACGATGGCCTACGACATCGAACAATCGAACCGCATCGTCGAGACCGTGCGTCACACGGGCAAGCTCTATCAGGTGGGCCACCAGTACCGCTACGCTTCTTGGTATCGCGAAGCGTTGGACAGGATACGCGCGGGCGAGATCGGTCAGCCGACGCATATCTTCGGCTACTGGCATCGCAACAGCACATGGCGCCGGCCTGTGCCCGAGCCGAAGTACGAGCGGTTGATCAACTGGCGTATGTATCGCGCTTATTCGGGTGGCCTGATGGCTGAACTCGGCTCGCACCACGTGGATTTCGCCAACTGGCTCTTCGGCGCGCTCCCAGAAACGGTGGTGGGAAGCGGCGGCATAGATTTCTACAAGGATGGTCGCGAAGTTTGGGACAACATCGAGGTCGTCTTTCGCTATCCGGGCGGTCGCACTTTCACCTTCAGTTCGCTTCTCAACAACCACAAGGTCGGTTACCAGATATGGGTTTACGGCAGCGGCGGGAGCGTCGAACTGACGCTGGAAGATGGCACCTTCTACTACGAACGAAACCGCCCCTTGCCGCCGAATTTGAACTCTTCCGAGGTGGTCGAGCGCGGGGTGCGCACCGGTGCCAGTTACAGCGTTCGCGGCGACATGCCGTATCGCGGACCGGGCGCGCCGATCAAAGTCCCGGAGACCGCCGCGGGCAACCCGAACTTCATGGCTTGCCAAGCTTTCATTGATTCATTGCGTCGGCAGAGCCGTCCGTTCGCCGACGAGCGCGTCGGGTGGGCTTCGTCCATTTGCGTTCATCTGGCGAACGAGGCTATCGAGAAAGGAAAGCGCCTGCGCGTCGCTGATTACGTCAAGGCGTGACGCGACACCGGGCGAGTTGGTCGCTTCAGAGAGTTTGTTCAAAGAAAGAACCAAAACGCTTCACGGGCGAAAGTGGGCCAGAAAGTGGGCCAGTTCGTTGACTTCGATGATCCTTGTAAGGAGGAACCGCCATGAAGGACCAAAGATCGCGTCGAGACTTCATCAAGAGCGCGGCGTTGGGCGCCGCAGGCTTGGCGCTCACTTCAAGCGCCGCCAGCTATGCGCGCATTCTCGGCGCCAACGATCGCGTGCGCGTCGGCATCGTCGGTTTTTCGGACCGCGCCAAAGATGCGCTCATCCCGGCCTTTTTGCAGCACGCCAAGGAACTCAACTTCGATCTGGTCGCCGTCTCCGATATCTGGAATCGGCGGCGCGAAGAGGGCGCCGCTTTCATCGGCGAGCAGCGCGCGCGGGCTGGGCTGCCGCCGTTGGATATTTTTCGCGCGCGCAACAACGATGAACTATACGACCGCAAGGAAGTGGATGCGGTGATCATCGCGACGGCTGACTTTCAACACGCCTTGCACGGCGTGGAAGCGGTGCGCGCCGGACGCGATGCGTACATCGAGAAACCGCTCGCCAACACGATGGAAGATGCGCGGGCGATCTTGCGCGCCGTCGAAGAGACGCGGCGCATCGTGCAGATCGGCACGCAACGGCGTTCGGGCAGCAACTACATGCGCGCCAACGAATTCATCCGTTCGGGCAAGTTCGGTCCCATCGTCATGGTCGAGATGACGTGGAACGTCAATCAGCCCGGCAGATGGCGGCGCCCCAACTTGGTGCAAGCGATCCGACGCGAGGATACGGATTGGGACCGGTTCGTGCTCAATCGCAAAGAGAACGGGCGTAAGCCTACGTGGGATCCGCGTAAGTACATTGAGTTTCGTCTCTTCTGGCCCTACTCATCAGGCATTCCGGATCAGTGGATGGTGCACCAGATCGACACCGTGCATTGGTTTACGGGGCTGTCGCGCCCGCGGTCGGTGGTCGCTAACGGTGGCATCTACATGTGGCGCGATGGGCGCACGAACTTCGACACGATGACGGCGGTCTTCGATTACGGTCCGTTTGATGATCCGTCGAAGGGCTTTCAGGTTGTCTACTCTTCGCGTCAAACCAACTCGGCTGGTGGAACCAAGGAGATCTACTATTCCAATGCCGGCACGCTCAACCTCGACACCAACAAGGTCTCGCCCGAAGGGGGGTTGGAAGAGCGCTACGCGCGCCCAATGGGGATGAAACCAAATCTGCTGCCGGAGATGTCGCTCGTTGAAGAGCGACAAGCGGCGCGCGCCGAGACGGCGGCCAACACGGGGGCCGATTCGCTCACTTCGGCGCACATGCGTAATTGGATGGAATGCGTGCGCAGCAGGAGGACGCCCAACGCCGATATCCACGCTGGCTACAACCATTCGGTCGCGCTCTGCATGACGATCGCCGCGTTGCACACAGGAAAGCGCGTCACCTTCGACGACGGAAAACAAGAGGTCGTCACAGGCTGAAAAGCTTCGGAGAGAGAAGTCGATGTCGGAAAAAGAATTCATTCGAGCGCGTGCGTCGGTCGTGATCGCGTTCGCTTTCTGCGCGAGCTTGATCTTCGCTGCTTCCGCGCAGAGGAAGCCTCGTGTCGTCATCGTGCCGCGCGAGAGCGAGCGGCGCGTGGATGTGCTGATTGATGGGCAGCCCTTCACCTCGTACATCTGGCCCGCGACGCTGCGCAAGCCGGTTCTCTATCCACTGCGCACCGCTTCGGGCACGCTAGTGACGCGCGGCTTTCCGCTCGATCCGCGGCCCGGCGAGCGCGTAGACCATCCGCACCACGTTGGCTTGTGGTTCAACTACGGCGATGTCAACGGTGTGGACTTCTGGAACAACTCGTCGGCCCTTCCGCCAGAGGAGCAGAGGCGAATGGGGAGCATCGTCCACCGGCGCATTGTGCGCGCCGAAAACGGTGTTGGGCGCGGCGAACTCGAAGTCGAAATGGACTGGATCATGCCCGATGGCGCGCCCATCTTGCGCGAACGCACGACGTTCGTCTTCTACGCGGAGCCGCGCTTGCGCACCGTCGAACGGCGGACGACGTTGACGGCGCTCGACCGGCGCGTTCTGTTTCGGGATAACAAAGAAGGATTGCTCGGCATTCGCGTCGCTCGCCAGCTAGAGCAACCGTCGAATGAACCGACGACCTTCACCGATGCGAGCGGTCGAGCGACCACGGTCCCCGCGATGAACAACGCCGGCGTGACCGGCCTCTATCGCAGTAGCGAGGGGTTGGCGGGAGATGCCGTTTGGGGGACGCGCGCGCGTTGGACCATGCTCAGCGGAAAGATCGGCAACGAGGAGGTGACGCTGGCGATTCTGGACCACCCGAAGAACGTCGGCCATCCGACTTACTGGCACGCGCGCGGCTACGGGCTTTTCGCCGCCAACCCGCTCGGGCAAGGAGTCTTCAGCCGAGGGCGCGAAAAGTTGAACTTCGCTCTCGAACCTGGTCAGTCCGTGACCTTTCGCCATCGCGTGCTGATATTTTCCGGTCCCGTCAGCCCGCAACAGGTCGAAGAGCAGTACGGCAAGTTCGTTAGCGAAACGAAATAGAAGCTTGATTTGGAGTTCGAGCTCAGCGGAGAGCGAAAAGCTCAAAGAAGAGGGCGAGAGAGAAGATGGACGGGAAATCGGAACGGGTTGCCGCTATGACGGGCGCTTCTTCAGCGGTGGGCGCCGATGTGGAAAGCACCACGCAAGAGGCGGCGCGTCCGCGCGTTGGGAACTTACGCTGGACCATTTGTGCGCTGCTGTTCTTTGCCGCGACGATCAACTACGTCGACCGCCAAGTGATCGGCATCCTCAAACCCCTGTTGGAAAAGGAGTTTGGTTGGACCGAGATAGACTACAGCAACATCGTCTTCGCGTTTCAACTCGCTTACGCGATCGGGTTGCTCGGCGTCGGGCGGCTAATGGATCGGCTTGGGACGCGGCTTGGTTTCAGTCTGGCTGTCGCCCTGTGGAGCGTAGCGGCGATGGCCCACGCCGCAGCCCGTTCGGTCCTCGGCTTTGGCGCGGCGCGCTTCGCTCTCGGACTTGGCGAAGCGGGCAACTTCCCGGCCTCCATTAAGACCGTAGCCGAGTGGTTCCCGCAACGCGAGCGAGCGCTGGCGACGGGCATCTTCAACGCTGGTACCAACGTCGGCGCGTTGGTCACGCCGCTGGTCGTTCCATGGATCGCTTACAAGTACGGGTGGCAATGGGCTTTCATCCTCACCGGCGCGATCGGGTTCATCTGGCTCGCCTTTTGGTTAGCGCTTTACCGGCGACCTGAAGAACACACTCGTCTATCGGCGACCGAACTCGCTTACATCCGCAGCGACCCGCCCGAACAGCAAGGGCAGGTGCGCTTAGCGCGTCTGCTCCCGCACAGGCAGACGTGGGCTTTTGCCGTCGGCAAATTCATGACCGATCCGATCTGGTGGCTCTATCTCTTCTGGTTGCCGGACTTCTTCCACAAGAATCACGGCCTCGATCTGAAGAGTTTCGGCCCGCCGCTGGCCGCCGTCTACCTGATCGCCGATGCTGGCAGCATCGGCGGCGGTTGGCTCTCTTCGGCGCTGATCAAACGCGGGTGGACGGTGAACGCCGGAAGAAAGATCGCGATGCTCATCTGCGCTTTGTGCGTCGTGCCGGTCGTCTTCGCTTCGCAGGTCGGGAGCCTGTGGGCGGCCGTTGCGCTGGTCGGGCTAGCAGCGGCGGCGCATCAAGGTTGGTCGGCGAACATCTTCACGCTCGCTTCCGACATGTTCCCGCGGCGCGCTGTCGGCACGGTGGTCGGTATTGGCGGGATGGCCGGGGCGGTGGGCGGCATGCTGATCGCCAAGGTCGTCGGCTACATTTTGGAGTGGACCGGAAGCTATCTTCCCATCTTCATCATCGCCGGATCGACCTACTTGATCGCGCTGCTCATCATTCATCTGCTCGTGCCCAAGATGGAACCAGTGCGCCTTGACGATTGAAAGGCGCGCCTTGCTCTCCGCTGCTCTTTTCGGGCGCTTCGCCCTCGGCTTCGCGGCGGACAAGCGCTGACCGAGCGCTCTTGCCGAAAGCTCTTCTTGAAGAGCGTGATCACGACGGCGAACGATCTTCAAGGGGAGTTTGTCGGAACCTTCTTTCGTTTGTTTTGAATCGGCGTTCAACGTCTTTCGAATCCTATTCGCTCGCGCACCGCGTAGATGGGTTTAGCCTGCGATTCGTGATATGTGCGGACGAGCATTTCGGCGAGCAGCCCCATCAACAGGAATTGAACGCCGAGCGCGAACATGACGATGGCGAGCAACGGAAGCGGCGTTCGGATGAAGGAGGTCCCTTCGGTTAACTTCTTGACCACTGCCCAGAGCGCCGCGAGAAGCGAGATGCCGAAAGCGACCAGTCCGCAGGTGCCGAAGACGTAGATCGGCTTGGTTTGATACGAGGCCATGAACTTGATCGTCACTAGGTCCAAGATGACCTTGAGCGTGCGCGAAAGGCCGTATTTCGATTTGCCCATTGTGCGCGGGTGATGCCGAACGGGGATCTCGGTAACGCGCGCGCCGGCCCACGAAGCATAGATCGGAATGAAGCGGTGCATCTCGCCGTAGAGCCGCACATCGGTCAGCGCTTCGCGCCGGTAAGCTTTCAGTGAACAACCGTAATCGTGAAGTTTGACGCCGCTGATCCACGAGACGAGCTTGTTGGCGAGCATCGAAGGGAGGCGGCGCGTAAAAAACTTATCCTTGCGATCTTTGCGCCAGCCTGAGACCACGTCGTAACCCTCTTCGAGCTTTTCGAGCAAGCGCTTGATATCCGCCGGGTCGTTTTGCATGTCTGCATCCATCGGGATGAGGATGCGTCCTCGGGAAGCATCGATGCCGGCGGCCATGGCTGCCGTTTGTCCGTAGTTTCGTTTGAGGACGATGACGCGCACGCGCGGGTCGTCCTCGGCGATTTCGCGCAGCACCCTCAGACTTCCGTCGGTCGAGCCGTCATCGACGTAGATGATCTCCGCCGTGCGCCCCAGTTCCGCCAGCGCCGCATCGAGCTTGGCGTGCAACGGGCGCAGATTCGGTTCTTCGTTGAAGACGGGAAGGAAAACCGATAGATCCGGCTGTCCGGCGGGGCGATCGCTGATCGCATCGATCTGGGTTGCTAGCTCTTCGTATGTCCTCATCATCCACCTGAAAGCTTTTCGCTGCGCGCGGCGACGCGACGGGGAACAGACGAGGCGCCGTCCGTCGCACCGCTGTCGGATCAGTTTCTTTTGTGCGCTCCGCGCGAAAACCGCAAATGATAAGCTTTTTGCGCGCCGATGGCAAAGCTCAAGGGTCAATCCGCGGCAGCACGCGCCTTGCGGAACCACTCGACAAAGCGTCGAATCCCCTCTTCAATCGGCGTCTGTGGGTCGTATTCGAGCAAGCGGCGTGCCTTGGTGATGTCGGCGAAGGTCTGCGGCACGTCGCCCGGTTGCGGTGGTTGCCAGTCGATCAACGCCCGTTTGCCGAGTTCGCGTTCGAGCAGCGCGATCAATTCGCGGAGTTCCACGGTGCGCGCTTCGCCCAAGTTGATGATCTCGTAACGACTCGCGCGGTAATCGATCGCCGCGCGCACGCCCTGCAAGATGTCGTCGATGTAGGTGTAATCGCGCCGCGTCGTGCCATCGCCGAAGACCGGAATGGGCCGCCCTTGGGCGATCAGACGCGCGAACTTGTGGATCGCCAGATCCGGCCTTTGCCGCGCGCCGTAAACGGTGAAAAACCGCAAGCAGAGGCAGCGTATCCCGTAAAGGTGCGAATAGGTGTGGCAAAGAAGCTCGCCCGCCGCCTTGGTCGCCGCGTAGGGCGAGATCGGTTGCCGGACCGGGTCCTCTTCGCTGAAGGGAACCTTGGCGTTGATGCCGTACACCGAAGATGACGAGCCGAAGACGAACTGCTCGATGCCTTGTTCGCGAGCGCATTCGAGCAGGTTGAGCGTGCCGCTGATGTTGGTCTCCGCGTAGAGGAAAGGCTCGCGCAAAGAGGGGCGAACGCCAGCCCGCGCCGCCAAATGCACGATCACATCGTAACGATCACGGGCAAACAGCGCCCTAAGCGCTTCGCGGTCGCGTATATCGCACTCGATCAAGCGAAAGTCATCGCGACCTAAGTGGGCAGCGATGTTGGCACGTTTGATTTGCGGATCGTAGAAGTCGTTGAAATCATCGAGCACGGTGACGTGCCAACCGCCTTCAGCGAGCAGTCGGTCGACGAGATGTGACCCGATGAATCCGGCTCCGCCCGTCACGAGCGCGCGTCGTGAAGATCGCAAAATTCCGTTCTCCTTCAGAGAATTTTTCAACCGGCGAACTCGATCTTTGCCCTTTGACGAAAGGGGCGCCTTCGAAGAACTTCCATTCCGACTTTCCTTCGGCTTCGGCGCGCGCAAGCGCGGATTCAGCCGAAAGGGATTTTGGGCAACGGCTTTTCAAGCCGCGCGGCCATTGCCTGTAATGGCCGCGCGGCTCTTAGGGAGTTCACACGGCTTTGCTGAAAGATCTTCAATCGGTCCAGCATCCCACTTCACCTTCCGTATCGCCCCATCAACTGCGCTTCGGCTAGGACGTATCCGCGCATGGCGTCGAGCAGCTCTTGTTTGGTTTTGCCTGCAGGCAGCCCCAGCTTGCGGTCGAGCGCGTAGAGCTTGAAGAAGTAGCGGTGAGTGCCGCGCGGCGGACACGGACCGCCGTAGCCGATCTTGCCGAAATCGTTGCGTCCTTGCTTTGCTCCATTTGGCAACGTATCAGCAGGCGGCACCCCTTCGGAAAGCTCTCGCGCCTCCGGCGGAAGATCGTAGATCACCCAGTGGACCCACGTGCCGCGTGGCGCATCCGGATCATCGGCGATGAGCGCGATGCTCTGCGTCTCGCGCGGCAGGTCGGCCCACGCGAGCGGTGGAGACAGGTCCTCTCCGTCACAAGTGTACTTTCGCGGGATCAGGCCGCCATCTTGAAAAGCTGCGCTCGTGATCTTCATCGCCACACCTCCTTTCTGCGTCCGTTGCTCGGCATTCTGCGATGAAGCCTGCCGTGCCTCATGGCATGCGCACAAGAGAGCGAGAGGCAATAGAAGCGAAAGTCGCCGTTTGGTCTTTCGATGCTTGGCCGCCATGGAGAACCCGTTTCCCAAATCTCATTCTCGCGCCAACGATGGGCGACATTCAAGCCGCGCGCCGCTGAAAAAGAGACCAACCGCCTTCAGTCGTCGAGGCTCGCGCTTCTTTCCCCCGAAAGAGCCAGTTCGGTCGCGCGAACGACGAGCATGGTCGTCCAGCGCAGGTCGCGCGGCGTGTAGAGCGCGCGTTCTCCCTTTTGCGCGCGCCGAAAGGTTTCGACGTACATAGTGCGATGCCCTTTGTCGCGCCGCGTGCGCCGATGCGCGATGCATCGTCCGTCACAGGTGACTTTCAGCGTGCGATAGTCATCGATCTCGATAGTCATTCGATCGCGGCGTATTTCCAATCGCTCTTGAACGCCAAGCGTTGCATCGCCGCGCGAGGTCGCCGCGATGACGGCGACAGATCCGTCGTCGAAGGCGATGGACAAAGTGCGTTCTTCGTCGGGCTGTTTGGCGACGGGCGGCGAAAGGGCGATCTCGGCGGGACGCGCCCGGTCGCCGATGAAGTGAACCGCGAGGTCTATCCAGTGGCACAGGTTGCCCGTGATGCGCGTCCCTTCTTTGGGCCAGCGATACCAGTGCGCGTCTGGTATTTCCACCTCTTTGACGCGACAAAGGATGGTCAACGGTCCAGCGACTCGCTCGAGCAGACGGCGCGCTTCGCGCGTGAACGGAGCGAAGCGTCGGTTGAAGCCGACCTCGATGAAAGCGTGCGGGTCGCGCATCGCTTCGAGCAACAGACACATGTCATCGCGCGTGACGGCGGGCGGTTTTTCGACCAGCACTTTTTTGCCGAGGCGCACGGCTTCGGCTGCAATCCTCGCGTGCGTGTCGTGGTAAGAAGCGACGACGACGAAATCCGTCTCCGGTTGCGCGATGGCCGCACGCCAGTCGGTCAACGCGCGCGCAAAGCCAAACCGTTCTTTGACGTGTGCGGCGAAAAGCGGTTCCAGATCGACGATGGCGTCAAGAGGCGCCCCGGCCCGCCGAAGCGCCGGAATGATCTGCGTGCGCGTGTAATCGCCGGCGGCGATGATGGCGACGCCGTGCCTTCGGCCCCTGTTTGGTGCGTCGCGGGCGGTCGAGCTTGGCGGCGTGATCGCCTCGATCTGCGGCGAGCGCGGAGCCGCCTGCGCGTCGTCGGCTATGGCCAGCGCGTCGCCGATCGCTCGGAGCAGACGCACTGCTTCTGGCGGCGGCGGTTGATCCGAGTAGAAATTGTAGCCGGCGATCTTCGACAAGGCTTCTTGCGTGGCGGGCACTACTCGTTGAACGGCAACCGTTAGCTCTTCTGGACTGGGCCAGAGGTCGAGCGGCGCGATCAGTTCGCGATGAAAGAGCATGCGTTCGGCGCAGCGCGGATGACGTGTGCCCAAGCAGAGCAAAGGCATCGCCGCGTTTGTCTCGGCGGGTGCGCCTACGGCGACAACGACGTGAAAATCGCCGGTCAAAAGCTCCTGCTCTTTTTTGGAGCGAATCTTCTCCCAAGTCGCGATAGGCCCTTCAGCCAGCACGAAACCCCAAACCTTGCGCCATGAGCGCGTCATCGCGCGTTGATCGTGCGGCACAACGCGCGCGAGCGGTACCGCGAAGCGCACCTCGACCAAGGCGCACGATCTGTAAGGCGCGTAGCAGGGGACATCGCGCCATCGGTCACGAAAAAGGTATTTCATCTTACCTCGCCGCGCTGCTGTTCATCGGATGCGACGCGCTTTTGTCGTCGATCGAGCATGGGGATCATCCTTTGTCGGTCATCTCGTTCAAACGGGCGATCTTGCCTTCAGGTCTTGCACGCGCCGCGGAGTTGACGGGGCATTTGCTGGCCATCGTGCGGCGCTGTTCAGCGCGATGAAGACGAATCTCGTTCGAGTCGCGGTTTGAAGCAGGGCCCCGCTCTGGCCTCGCGTCTTCTGGCGAGCGCCTCTTCGATCAAGTCGCTCACCCATTCAGCGCGCGCATCCCAAGTGCCGCTGGCGACCGCCCGTTGCCTTGCGCGACGAGCTGCGGGGTCGCGTTCGCTGAGCGCTTCATCGACGAGGCGAATGAATTCATCTCGGCTGCGTGCGATGCGCAACACGTCGGCCATCGGTTCGTACTCGGGAAGCGGCGAGATGACGACCGGTAGCCCCGTCGCCAGATACTCGCGAACTTTGATCGCCGATCCATAACTGGTCCAGATGTTTTCGATGTCCCACGGCAAGACGCAAACATCGAACCCAGCGGCGTAGCGCGGCAGCGCTTCATATGAAACCGGCGGCAGAAAGTGGACGTTCGGCAGCCCTTCGATCTCGATTCCGCGCGCGCGGTTCCCGATGAAGACCCAATGCCAAGAAGGGCGCACGCGCGCCGCCAGACGGATCAACTCTTGATCGATCAGCCATGGATCGATGGCGCCGAAATAGCCGAGCCGCGGGCGCGGAATTCGCGCGATCTCGGGCGCGATCTCGACTCGCCCGTTTGTGACCTGCGCGAAGTGGTCGAAGTCCACAGCCTGTTCCAGCAAGTACGACTTTTCGCGCCCGTGTTCCGCTTCAGCGAAGAGCTTGCGCCCCGAGTAGAACACGATGTCGGCCAGTTCGATCGCTCGGTCATGGAGACGGCGGATCTTGGCCGGATCGGTCGCATGATCCATGGTGTTTGCGTCGTATCTGTCGGAAACCTGATAGATGACCAACGATTCATCGAAACGCCCGATCATCTCCGCTGCTGTCGGAATGGCGATCCACAGGATGGGCGCGCGAAGCCCACGACGACGCGCGATGGCCCCGACTTGCGCTTCGAGCAGAAAGCGGTTGAGGGCGCGCGCCAAGGCGTTGCCGAAAAAGGGTACCGTCGGCGGCGAAACGACGGCGATGCCCTCTTCGGTCTCGCGCATGAAGCGCAGGTAGGAGCGAAGTTTGCGCGCGATGCGTGGCAGCAGATCCTTGTGTGTGAGCGCGGGCAGTCCCATCGAGATCGAATTGACGAAAAGGACGCGATTGCCGGCGCGCGCAAATCGCCGCATCAAATGGTTCTTCGAGTGCGGATGGTGATAGAACCAATCCTCGCCGCCGAAGCAGATGATGCTTTCCCCTGAGATCATTCGTCTCGGTCGTTGAAACGCTCGCCCTTGGATCAACGCAGAGCGCCGTTCGACTTTTCGGTCGCAACGAGCGCGTTACAGGTTATTTGAAATCGCACGCGGCCCGCAAGGCGCGTCGTGGCGAGACGCGTGGCCAGCCGAAGTCGTGCGGATACCTGTGCGGTGCCCGACGCGCCTTGAAAGCGCGTTTGATTACGCGCCGGGCTGGCTTGAACCCGCGCGCTGCACTCCTGTCCCGCATTCCATGCAGGCTGCGGAGCGCTTCCTGCAGCGGCCGGCGCGTGGGCTAGAGATTAGCTTGATCCCGTGCGTTCCATTGCGGGCGATGGGGAAGATTGCTGCTAAAATGAGCGTGCGAGGGCGAAAGGTCGGTGAAGATTCTGCTCATCGGGCCGTTGCCGCCGCCGCTTGGAGGCGTCAGCGTCTTTCTGAAACGGCATAAACGCGCGCTGGAAAGCGAGGGGCACGAAGTCGATCTGCTCGACCGAACGAAGCTCGGTCGTTGGCGTTACGTTTGGCACCTCTGTTTCGGGCGATTGAAGGATTACGATCTCATCTCGGTTCACGTGCAATCGCTCTGCGTGCCCTTGATCCTGCTTGCGCGCGGGGCGGCTTCGCGCACGCAAGTGATGGATCACAATTGGCGGCGAATCGAGACGTGGAATCGGTGGCAGCGAAAGGCTTACGGCGCGTTTCTTGCGCGCTGCCGTGAGTTGGTGCTCATCGGTCACGAGATCAAATCCTACTACGAAGAGCATGGCGTCGCGCTTGCGCGGCAGACCGCCATCCGTTCTCCTTTCATTCCGCCGCCCGCAGACGAAGAGCAAGCGATTTGGGAGAGTTATCCATCCGAAGTTCATGCTTTTGTACGCCGTGCCGCGCCGCTTGTGCTCGCCAACGCACCGCGCATCGTCTTTTACCGTGGCGTCGATCTTTACGGTTTGGATATGTGCGTTGATCTCGTCGCCGAACTCAAACGAGACCATCCGCAAATCGGGCTTCTGTTCGCGTTGGCGGAAGTTGGAGATGAAGCTTACCTTCGCGCAATCAAGAAGCGAATCAACGCGGTGGGAATCGAGGAGAACTTCCATTTCATGACCGGCCATCGGGAGATGTGGCCGTTGTTCAAACGCGCGCAACTCTTCGTGCGCCCAACTTGCGCAGACGGTTACGGGATCAGCGTCGCCGAAGCGGTCTACTTCGGCTGTCCGGCAGTCGCCAGCGACGTTTGTACGCGCACGCCGGGAACGATCGTCTTTCGCAATCGGGATCGGGAGGATTTTTGGCGCCGATGCCGTCAAGCGCTCAACAGGCGCTGCTCAATCGCTCGCTGAAGTTGCTCGTGCGCGGCTTCAAATTCAAACGAGGGCGCGAGCGGCTCGTCGCTTTCGCCATGCGACGGGTCGCTGGATGGGAACTCGGGCGTGATCTTTGGGGGAATCTCTTCCTGCTGGACCTTGCAAGCTACATCGATAGCCGACTTTTTCTCGAAGGCTCTTACGAAGCCGAAACGATTCGCGCGCTGCGCTGCGCCATCGAAGAACAAGGCTATACGCACTTCGTCGATGTCGGTGCGAACATCGGCGTTCACACCGTGGCGCTCGGTTCTTGTCCGGCGATCGAACGCGTTTTCGCCTTCGAGCCAGACGCGCGAAGTCGAGCGCAGTTGGTGGCCAACTTGCTGCTCAACGATCTGGACCGAAAGGTGGAGCTGTATGACCTGGCGCTTTCATCAAGCGAAGGAGAGGCTGTGTTGCATCGAAGCGACGAGCCGAAAGATTTCGATGCTGGAAAGCGCAACCTCGGAACCCATTCGCTTCATTTCAACGCCGCTCGCCACGCGACTAGCGCCACAGTCGTCCGAACCAGCAGGCTGGACCGGCTGCTGCCTCTTCGCGGCGAAAGGGTCGTCGTCAAGATAGATGTCGAGGGGCACGAGCTGGAAGTTTTGCGTGGCATGACCGAATTTCTGGAGAGCAACCAGTGTCTGCTGTTGGTCGAGCTCTTCGGCGGCAACGTGGACGTCGCGATCGCGCTGTTGTCGAAACAAGGCTACGTTCTGCGCGAGCGTTTCGCCGAAGCGAACTACGCCTTCGCCAAGGAAAAGAGGCGCTGACGCGCGCTGCCGATCAAACGCACGAGTTCGCGGCGACGCAGCAAGAGGATTTCGCCGAAAGGTAGCCCCGTGTGGCGGTGGAAATAGAGCGCAACGAGAAAGAAGATGAACGCGTAGCTCACGGTCGAAGAAGCGGCTGCGCCCAACGCCCCCCATCGCGGGACGAGCAGCAAATTGAGCGCGAGATTGACGCCGAGCGTGGCGAGCCAGAAGAGCGGAATGGCACGCGGCAGTCCCAGCCCGACGAAATGCTGGACCAGAACCATCTCCAAGCCGAGCAAATAGGCGCCGGGCAACAGCAACCAGAACTGCGCGACCGAAGCGCGAAACTCCGCGCCGTAAGCGTATGGCAGCAACAGGCTGACAGGAACAGAACCGAGGCAAATGATGAACATGATGAACGCGATGTTTCTGCTCGTCGTCGCTGCCATGTGGCCCGATGCATCTTGCGCCGCGGCGATGCGCGGGAAAAGAAGAGAACCGATGACGTTAGGGAGCATGAGCAACAGCAGCGCCATTTGCGAAGCGACCCCATAGATGCCCGCCTCGGCTGCTCCGCGCAGCCAGTTGACGATAAACAGATCGGCGCGCAAGACCAAGGTCGAAGCGATCATCAAGGCATGATATTTCGCCCCGTAGCGTGCCATGCGACCAAGGAGCGCCAGATCAGGCTTCCAGCGCGCGCGTTCATGCCGATCGAGTTGTCGCCAAAGCAGCGCGGCGACGAACAGGGCGGTGGTGACGACGGCCAGCGTGTTCAAAAAGACGAGCGTCATCAACCCTGCTTGGAAGAGCGCCAGCGCCAAGAGCGCGTTGAGGAGAAGGGCGGACTGGCCTAATAAGTCGAGCAGGCTGTAGCGCTCGATGCGTCCGATGGCGAGGAAAAGGTTCAGCGCGAGCAGCGTGAAGATTTGAAACGGGATGGCGATGACGGCCAGGCTCAAGAGCGCAGGCGGAATCGTCCCGAAGAAGCTCGGCGTCGCAATCGCCCAAAGGAGGATGCTTACGGCCAACGCGCCGCCGATGGAGAAAGAGTACAGGATCGCGTTGGCGAAGGTGGGTGCAAGCCACCGACGATCACGCGCGACGTAATAGGTCGCCGCTGCCGCCGGACCGGCGACGCCAAACTGTGCGGCGTTGCTGTTGATGGCGTTGAGCACGGTGTAGATGCCGAGTCCCGCTGGGCCGAGATGGCGGGCGACGATGATGCCGACGAAGAAACTATTGAGCGCCATCGCGAAACGCGTCGCAAAGGTGAGCGCCGCGCCGCGCGCGAAAGTCGTGGGCCGCGCCCCATCGGGCGGCAGCGGATCATCTGCCGCTCGCTCTAGCTCGGCTCGATCCATCGTTCGTACCACAAGCTGAAGTTGAGCAGGCACCAGAGATGGAAACCCCAATCGCGCGCGCCGCGACGATGTTCGTCGATGAGGCGTGCGATGAAGGAATAATCGAATAGCCGCCGTCGGCGCAGTGACGAACCGAGCAGATGTTGGTCCAGCAGTTCGGTCGCATCGTCTCTCAGCCACGTGCTTACCGGTGCACCGAATCCGCGCTTTCGTTGCCAGAGGATCTCTGCCGGCAGGACCTTTTCAAGCGCCCGTTTCAAGATCCATTTGCCGTTTTCGCCGACGATCTTCAAGTTTTGCGGAACGCTCAGCGCGTGTTCGACCAGATGTTGATCGAGAAAAGGAACGCGCGCTTCGACCGAGGTCGCCATCGTGATCTTGTCAACGCGCATCAGGAGCAGTTCGGGCAGCCGCACTTTCAGTTCGAGATAGGTCAAGCGCGCGAGAAAATCCGACTGTGGGCGTTCTTCGGCAATGCGCGTTAAATGCGCGAGCACCGTCCGCCGCGTGCCTCCTTCGCTTGAGGGATGATTTTTGAGCAGCCGCGCTTTGCTCCTTTCGTCAAAGACGACCGCTCCGCCCCAGAACAGGGGATCGCCAGCGCCGAAACGACGGATGATCTCCGCGCCCAATGGATTCACCCCTGTCGCTTCCAACGCCGGAAGCGCCAAAGTCGAGATCGCGCGCTTGATGGCGCGCGGCAACCTTTCGGCGCGCCGCCAGAATCTTTCGTGAATTCGCAGATGGCGACGGTAGTTCGTGTAACCGCAGAAGATTTCGTCCGAGCCTTCGCCGACTTGGACGACCGCGGTGCCCGAAGCGCGCGCAAGTTGCGCGACGTAATAGAGCGGAACGCAAACCGGATCTGCGATCGGCTCATCTTGGTGAAAGACGAGGCGCGGCAGAAACTCAGTCATCTCTTTATAGCCGATGAGGATCTCGTGATGATCCGTGGCGAAAAGTTGCGCGACGTGTCGCGCTTGCGCAAGCTCGTTCAATGCGTCGTCATCGCAAAAGCCGACGGTGAAGGTGCGCACCGGCTGCGTCATCTCTTCAGCCATCAAAGCGACGTTGGCCGATGAGTCGACGCCGCCGGAGAGAAAGACGCCGAAGGGGACATCCGACATCATCCTTTTTTTGATGGATGCGCGCAACAAGCGCAAGATCTCCGCCGCGTGTTCTTCTTCGGTCAACTTCGGCGGCGCGTTCGGTGGAAGGGCGTCCCAGTAACGTTCGATCTTCAAACTTCCATCGCGCGTGCAAAGGAGCATGTGACCTGCGGGCAGTTTGCTTATCCCGGCAAAAAGCGTGCGCGGCGCAGGCACGGCTAAAAAGGTCAAGTATTCTCCGAGCGCTTCGTCGTCCATCTCGGTTGAGACTTTCGGATGGGCCAGAATCGCTTTGATCTCGGAGGCGAAGATGAGGCGTCCATCGCGTTGATGGAAGTAGAGCGGTTTGACGCCCAAGGGGTCGCGCGCCAGCACGAGCCGCTCGCGCTCGCCGTCCCACAGGGCGATGGCGAAATCGCCCTCGATCATACGCGCGAATTCGGTTCCGTGCTCTTCGTAGAGATGAAGTATCGTCTCGGTATCGGTGCGCGAACGGTACCGATGACCATGCGCTTCCAGCGTCGCGCGAAGTTCGGCGTGGTTGTAGATCTCACCGTTGAAGCTGATCCATATGTTGCGATGATCGCAACCGCGCATCGGTTGATGACCAGCGGCGGAAGGGTCGATGATCGATAGCCGTCGGTGGCCCAATCCGAGCCTGCCGTCATCGAGCAAGATGAGGCCGCTCGCGTCTGGCCCGCGATGGCTCATCGCGTCGCGCATTCGTTCGAGCGTGGCCGCCTCCACTTTCGCGCCCGTCGCGCTCGAATACTCCCAGACTCCGCAGATCCCACACATCTTCTAGCGAGACGTCAATCCACTCACGCGCCGACCTGCCGTCGCCGGTTGAAGGGAAAACCCGACCACTGCGGTTTTCGTTCCGCTGGGCCACACGCTTGGCCTTACGCACTACGCGCTCGCACGAAACGCCGCGTGCCCCGCGTTCACTCGACGCGCGGAAGGTCGCGCGCGTTCTCTTCCATTAAGACGGAAAAGCGATCGCGATGCAAGCGCGCGATCAGCTCTTCTGCGGCGCGCCGATCGGCTTCAGCGCAAATGGGGATGAGCGCCCAGGAGAGGAGCAACGGAACGGTGGCCGTATGCGTCCACACAGCCGCTTGCGAGGCGCGACGCTCGCCGTAGTGGCGCGAAGTCCAACGCGATTCGATTGCAGGCGCTTGGCGTAGGTCCAGCGGGACGACGAGCAGCGAAGATCCCCGACGATGATCTCGCGCTTCGACGGCCGCGCCGTCGAACGGTTCGACGGTGAGTCCAGCATCGAAATGGAAGATGATCTTGAAGCGATGTCGTCCTGTGCCAAGAAGCGCGTCTTCGATCAGCCAGAAGAGCTTGCGCTTATCGAAAAAGACAGCGCGCCGATGCGTGACCGGGTGCGGAAGTCGGCAGTATCCGTAGTGCTCGGCGATGAGGTGGTCGGCCTCTGGGCTTGCTTCCCAGCGGAGGAGGCGTGGGCGAGCTTGGTCGCCGATCGCAAAGGGAGCCCGGCGCTCTATTTCGTTCTGCTCTTCGTCGTCCACTTGGACGGTCGAGTGAAAGGCGGTCGAGCGAAACACGTGCCGCGCGTCGAGATCGGCTCCATAGACATAGCTTCCAGGATCGCGCACGAAGACCCTCCCGCAAACGCTGACTTCAATGCTCAACGCATCATTGTGCGCGTGCGATCCGCGTCCGCTCAACCCTGTGCGCGTTGCATTGAAGAGAAGATAGCGGTCCTGCGCCCGTTGAATGTAAACGCCAGCGTCGGGAAAGGCGGCAGAGGCGGGCGGAGAACTCAACGGAAGCGAGCGAAAACGGGCAACCGCTTCTTCGCCGCCGGTCCAAAACAGCTCGCCCGGCGCTTCATCCGACAGTTTGAGACCCGGCGCATCGAACGCCACTGCGCCGATGGCGAGAAGGTATGCGTGGTCGTCCGCTTCGCGGTCCAGAAAGGGGAGGAACTGCCCGCCGTCGGTGTCGCCGATGAGCGGCGCGCGGCCATCGGGACGCAAGTAAGCGCGGACGTAGGCGAGCATGGCGCGCAACTTCGTTTCAAATCTTTCGCCCAAATCGATGCGGTTGGCGCGACAGAGCAGCAGCGTATAGAGGAGCATTTCGAGCACGAAGCGGTGATAACCTGTAGACGATTCATCGTCGGCCCCATCGTTGAGAATCTGCTTGTCGAGTTCGATTGGCAGTTCCCGCAAGGCCAGATCGCGCCAATCGCGCGCCGCGCTCAATTCCGGTAAAAGCGTGCCAAGCCACAATAGCCCGACCAGATCGGCAAGGTAGTGGTTGCTCGTCGCCAGATACGAAAACTCAAGATTTCGCCTGATATATGCGCCGTGTTCATCGAAGAGGGCGAGCATCATTTTCAATCTTTCGAGCGTCATGCTCGGCGCGCGGCGCAGCAGTTCAAAGACGGCGAGCAGATTGACGGCACGCAGCGCCACTTCCATCGCACAGGTCCAGTTCGGCCCGTATCCCATCGGATTGGCCGCACGCCAACCGGTTATCTGCCGCCAGCATTCTTCGCTCCACCTTTGGTCGAGCGAGACGCCCCACGCACAAGCGAGCTTCAGCAGGTGGCCCAGACGGTTTAGTTCCCAAAGGACGCGAATGTCGGCCCCATCGCTGCGCACCCATTCGACATCTGCGTGGAAAAGGAGCGGCCACGACGCTTTCGATACGGGGCAGCGCCGCCAATCTACTTCGCGCTCTAATTGCACGCTGCCGAAGCCGAGAAGCGGCCAGCGGTGTTCTTCCGCGATTCTCCGCGCTGCGGCGATCAGCTCTTTCGCTTCTCGAGGGAAAAGCCGCGCATAGGCGTGAGGGGCCACGGCGATGCCGGGAAGCGAAGCGGGGGCGCGCCGCGCGCGGAAGTATTCAAGCAGCGCGCCGTCCGAAAGGCGCCGAAACTCCGGCGCGAGGCGGGCTTCGCGTTCGCGCCGACGCGCCAGTTCAATGCGCTCCAACTGCAGGAACGCGCGCGCCTTCGCCCGCCGCCAAGCTTCGAGCGCAAACGCCTGCCACGGCACGTCGCCGCGCACGGCCCGTCGAATTCGCCGCATCAAACTCACACTGAGAATCTTCCCGTTGGTTGCGTGAAGAAGCAAGCCGTCACGCGCAATCAAGCGATGGGCGAATTACGGTGCGGGCCGCACGCAATCGGGCTGCGTGCGGATATGACCGGAGAGCTACTGAAAACCTCGGGCGGGACATGGCGAGGACAATGTCGAGCCTCGTTCAAATGACGTGCGCGCCGCCACGTGGCGCGCGCGATGAAGTTTGAGTTCGGTTCAGATGTGGCCTTTGGCGAACGATTCTTCATCGTCTTCGACGAAGGGACTCGCGGCTCAAATCCGATCTTCCCCGGCGGGTCGAGTCGAGCTTAAGGCGTGATCTTGGATGCTTCAAGCAAAGCATCGAGGATGCGCTCCGCTGCTCGTCCGTCCCACAACGGCGGCAGAGAGCGCGCCACGTGGCGGCGCGCCTCGAGCGCGCGCAGAGCTTCGACGATGATGCGCGTGCCATCCGTTCCAACCACTTTGTTGGTGCCCATCTCGACAGTGATCGGACGTTCCGTGTTCTCGCGCAAGGTCAAACAAGGGATGCCGAGAGCCGTGGTCTCTTCTTGAATGCCGCCAGAATCCGTGAGGACCAAGCGCGCGCCGCTCAGCAGATGAAGAAAATCCAGGTAGCCGAGCGGCGGGATGACGCGCACACGGTTGACGTCGAACGCGGCGTTCAAACCGAACTCGGCAAGACGCGCGTTGGTGCGCGGGTGGACCGGGAAGACGACGGGCACTCTTCTTCCGATCTCGTCGAACGCGGCGAGCAGACGGGCGAGCGTCGGCGGATCATCAACGTTGGACGGGCGATGCAACGTCGCCACCGCGTAATCGCGCAATCCGAGACGTTGGCGGATGTCGGAAGAAGCGGCTCGTTCTAGATTATCCAGCAGCGAGTCGATCATCACGTTGCCGACGAATCTGATCTTTTCCGGTGCGATGCCTTCGCGTCGTAAGTTCTCATCGGCATCGGGCGAAGGGGTCAAAAGCAGATCGGCGATCTGATCGGTCAGCAGGCGATTGATCTCCTCCGGCATGGTCCGGTCGTGGCTCCGAAGGCCGGCTTCGACGTGCGCGACGCGGACGCAGAGTTTGGCGCAAACGAGCGCGCATGCGAGCGTGGAGTTGACATCGCCGACGACGATGACCCAATCGGGGCGTTCGCGCACGACGACCGGCTCGAAGCGCACCATGATGGCCGCTGTCTGTTCGGCGTGCGTGCCCGATCCGACGCCGAGGTAGATGTCCGGTTCAGGAAGCTTTAGATCGCGCCAGAAAGCGTCCGACATCTGCGCGTCGTAGTGTTGCCCGGTGTGGACCAGCAACGAAGAGAATTCATGCGCGCGGCGTCGCATCGCGCGCACGATGGGCGCCACTTTCATGAAGTTCGGACGCGCGCCAGCGACGACGATCGTTTTGAGCATGAGGGCCGAAAATCCCACTCGAGACGATCACAAACGGATGACGCGCGCTTTAGCCTTCTGGCGCAGATCGCCGTTAAGCGCGTTTCGCGTGTCGACGATCAAGCGCGCATTTTCGACGACCATCTTGTAATCCACCTTGCTGTGATCGGTAACGATGACGACGCAATCGGCGGCTGCCAGTTCTTCTGACGTCAGCGCCACCGAGCGCAGCGGATCCCCGCCCGCTTGCGTGTGCGCGTCATCGAAACGGACCTCTTCGACGTGTGGATCGTGGTAGCGGACCTCGGCGCCCTTGGCGCGCAGCCGATCGATGATCGAAAGGGCGGGGCTTTCGCGCACGTCGTCGACATCTTTCTTGTAAGCGACGCCGAGAAGAAGGATGCGCGCTCCCTTCAGCGCTTTGCGGTCATCGTTCAACCCGTCGATGACGAGCTGGACCACGTGCTCCGGCATGCGGGAGTTGACCTCTTCGGCCAGCGAGATGAAGCGCGACTCGAACCCGTGTTGCCGCGCTTTCCATGAAAGGTAATGCGGATCCAAAGGTATGCAGTGCCCTCCTATTCCCGGTCCGGGGTAGAACGGCATGAAGCCGAAGGGTTTGGTCGCGGCAGCGCGAATCACTTCCCATGTGTCGATGCCAAGTGCGTAACAGAGGCGCGCCATCTCATTGGCCATGCCGATGTTGACAGCGCGGAAAGTGTTTTCGAGGAGCTTGGCCGCTTCCGCTACGCGCGCCGAGCTGACGGGATGAACTTCGTTGACGATCTGGCTGTAAAGCGCTGCGGCCGCTTCAGTCGAATCTGGGCTGACGCCACCGACCACCTTCGGGATGTTGTGCGTTTGATATTTTGGATTGCCTGGATCGACTCTTTCAGGACTGAAGGCGAGCAGGAAATCTCGATCGAGCTTTAGGCCGGTCTCCTCGAAAGCCGGAAGCAAGACCTCGTCGGTCGTGCCCGGATAGGTCGTCGATTCGAGGATGATCAGTTGTCCGCGGTGCAAATTGCGCTTGATCTCTTCGCTCGCGGCGAGGATGTAGGAGATATCCGGCTCTTTGGTCTTTCTGAGCGGCGTCGGCACGCAGATGATGATGCAATCGCAATCGCGCAGTTGATTGAAGTCGGTCGTCGCATCCAGATGACCGGCCTCGACGACTTCCCTTAAGATCGCTGACGGCACATCGCCGATGTATGAATCGCCGGCCTTGATGCGTTCGACTTTGCGGCGGTCAACCTCAAAGCCAAGCGCGTGAATGCCTTTGCGCGCGAACTCTACGGCCAGCGGCAAGCCGACGTAGCCGAGGCCGATGACCCCAACGCGCGCGCTCTTTTTTTCGATCGCAGCTATCAACTTCTCTTTGATCATGATGAATTGTTTCAAAATGGAATTCGCAAGGGCGATGTCTGGTCAACAACCCCCGAATAAATTCGGGGGCTTGCACCTAACCGCCAGCGGTTGATGCTTCGAGGCTGGTTGACGGCAGCCCATCCGCCA